>CABYXD010000007.1 GCA_902522895.1 uncultured Pelagibacteraceae bacterium | reverse complement strand
TGAAGGTGGAGCTATTCCATTTAACATTTCAGAAATTCATAAATATCAAAAAAAAGTAGATGGTTGGGATGTAGCTAAAAATGAAAAAGGTATTTTTTTTTTAGAAAAAAATTTTAAATTTAAAAATTTTAAGGATAGTCAAAATTTCGTTAGTAATGTTGGTAAAATTTCAGAAGAAGAGGGGCATCACCCAGATATTATTTTTGGCTGGGGTTATGCAAAAATTAATATTACTACTCATGCTATAGAAGGTTTATCAGAAAATGATTTTATTTTAGCGGCTAAAATTGATCAAATTCCTAATGTTTAAAATGTCTAGTTTTTGAAAATATTAAGATAGTACCACTTTCGTTGGCAAAATTTATAATCTCTTTGTCGTTGATTGACCCTGAAGGCTGAATCACAGCTTTAACACCTGATTGAACTAGTTTTTCGATTCCATCTACGAATGGAAAGAAGGCATCAGAGGCAGCCACAATATCAGTGGCGGGAGATACAAATTTTTTCATTTTATCAATTGCGATTTGACAGCTATCCAGCCTACTTGGTTGGCCCGAACCAATACCAGTTGTTGTTTTATTTGAAGCTAAAACAATTGCGTTAGACTTAACATGTCTGCAAACATTAAGGGCAAATATTAGATCATCAAATTGAGATTTTGAAGGTTTATTTTTTGATACAACTTTAAAATCTTTTTTTGTAAACATATTACCATCCTCTGATTGAACTAACATATTTTCACTAGCTGATGAAAAATTTAAAATCTTTTTAGGATTGAAATTTGAGGCATCAATTAATCTTAAATTTTTCTTTTTCTTTAAAATTTTTAAAGCATCAGAATCAAAATTATTTCCAATTATCGCCTCTAGAAATAATTTATTAAGTTCCAGGGCTAAATTTTTACGCACTCTGAAGTTACAAGAAACTATACCTCCAAAAGCGCTTATTGGATCGCAGGCAAGAGCAGATTTATAACATTCGATAGCGTTCTTTAAGATAGAAACACCACAAGGATTTGCATGTTTAATTATTACTAGCCCGGTATTTTTTGGTAGAGATTTAGAAATTTTTAATGCTGCAAAAATATCATTATAATTATTATAACTTAATTGTTTTCCGTGTAATTGATTAATATTTAAAAATTTGTTTTGAGAGTAAATGGCACTTTCTTGATGTGGATTTTCACCATATCTTAGTTTTTCAATTAAATTACCATAAATAATTTTTTTTTCTGGAAAGTTATCGTTTCTAATTTTGTTGAAATAATTTGTAATTAAAGCATCATAATAGGCAGTTTCTGCAAATGCTACTTGAGACATTCTTTGTCTAAAATTTTGAGACGTTGATCCTTTAAATTTTAATAACTCATTTATAAGATCTTGGTATTGAGAACTTGACGTAACAACAGTTACATCATTATAATTTTTTGCAGCAGCTCTAACCATAGTTGGTCCACCAACATCAATGTTTTCGATTATTTTTTTATGATCAGAGGTATTTTTTAAGGTCTCCTCAAAAGGATAAAAATTTACAATAACTAAATCTATATTTTCAAAATTATTATTAATCAAATCTCTATGATGGGATTTGTTATTTCTCTTATTAAGAATACCTGCATGAATTTTAGGATGTAATGTCTTAACTCTTCCACCCAAAATTTCTGGAGATCCTGTATAGTCTGAAATTTCAGTACATGTATATTTTAATCTCTTGATTTCTTTATATGTTCCACCAGAACTTATAATTTCAATTTTTAATTTTTTTAAACAATTTAGTAAAGGCTTAAGATTTTTTTTATCAGATACTGAAATTAAAGCTTTTTTAATTTTTTTCATTAAATTTTATTTAACTGCCAAGTAATATTTTCATTTTTGTTACTCGTTATACCTGAAATAAAAATATTTTGGTTTTGTGTATATGAATTTTTATTACCGAAATATAATCCATTATCAATGTTTATGTTGAAGTTATCACATGTAAATTTCCATCCCTCATCTTCTAGCTCAATAAGAATTGCTTTATTATCTTGTGTTTTCATTAATTTTATATTTGGTTCTAAGTGAAACCTTATATCAAACTTTACATTTGAATTAGATTTTTTGATTAAAATTTTATCTGTACCAACAAATTTAAATTCTTCAGGGTAATATTCAATGTCTCGCTCGTGAATTGCATTATATTTTTTAATATACCCATCATGAGAAGCACTTATCTTCCAGTATTTTTTTTCAAAAATGATATTTTTTTTTATAATTTTTAATCCATCTTTTATTAGATAATCTTTTTTTCTTTTTCTAAATTTACAAGAAGAGTTGTCATCAATAATCAGAGTGCTGTGAGTTGCAGTTGACTTTGAAAGTTTAACAAGCTTATCATTTTTGCCGTCATAATAGCCACAATTACTAATTAACTTTTTTCCATTAGAGATTATTTCAAATGAAAGAGAACCAGATTGATATTCTGAAGAAAAACTAGAGGATGGAGGCTCGCCAATATCCATTGTAATAGATATTTTTTTATCATGTAATAATACATATCCTCCAAATTCTTTGTTTTCATTTTTAAACTTGTAGCTAAATCTTTTTAAATAATGATCAAATTCAATATTATTTGAGATATTATTTCCATTCATTAAAATATCAGAACTAATATTTTGCCATATAAATGCATATCCTTGACCTAAATAAAATATGGACTCATTAATAAGATCTGGAACTTCAACCTGTGCTTCTTTAAACCATTCTCTGATTAAGATGAAATATTTTAAATAGAATATTAATTGTTTAATACTTCTAGATTTTGTAAATCCGTAATTATCAAATGCTGAATTAGATATTTTTTTTAATAAATTTAAGCCATAGGAGAGGTACTTTTTTTCGTCTTTATAACTAAGACCAACCAATATAATTGCAGCACAACCTATCATTTTATTATTAATGTTTTTTGAATTATTTATTTCATTCATCAAATGATTTGTTTGTTTTTGAATCATGCTATTAAATATATTTAGGTAATCTTTACTTCCTTCATCTATTGTTAAACTATGATTAGAAAGCCAAGCTATTATTCTTTTAGAAGTAAGATCAAACTCCCAACTTTTTGAATTATATTTGTAATTTTTATTTATCCAATCGTATATAATTTTTTGTGTATTTTTTTTTGATGACTTTAAATCAAGAGTGAAAAACCAGTAAAAATTGTTTAATCTTTTAAAATTTTTAGAATTAATATTTTCATTTTCCCATAAATTTTCAGCTGAAATATTATTGACATTTATTTTTTGTGTTTGATATTTAATTAGTGAGGAAAGTAAATGAGGACTTGGTTTATATATTAATTCTTCATTATAAATTTTAGATATTTTTTTTTCATAAAAACTTGAATTTAAGTAAATATTTCTAACTTGTTTATTTATATTTTCTAATAATTGAATAATGAAATTTAAGAAGTTCCTTAAAATCATTTAGTTATTTTGATTTCAGTAAATCTATATTTCTTTTGATGTCTCCGTTATTACTTTTAAATATTGTGGTTCCTGAGACTAGAATATTAGCACCTGCTTCAATTGCAATCTTTGAATTTTCAAAGTTAATTCCACCATCAATTTCAATATCAAAATCTATATTTTGTTCTTTTTGAATTTTTTTTAGTTCTTTAATTTTATCTAAAACTTCTGGCATAAACTTCTGGCCACCAAAACCAGGATTAACACTCATAATTAATATTAAATCAACTTGATTTAAATAATCGTTAATCACATCTACTTTTGTTTCAGGATTTAATGATATACCAACCTTTTTTTTTAATTCTTTAATTTTTGAAATTGAAGCCTGCAAATTCTCTGTTGCCTCAGGGTGAATAGTAATAATATCTGCACCCGCATCAGAGTAAGCCTCAATATATTTATGAACTGGTGAAATCATTAAGTGTACATCAAATTTAATAGAACAGTTTTTCTTTAAAGCTTTAATTACAGGAGGACCGATAGTTAAATTCGGAACAAAGTGTCCATCCATAACATCTACATGAATCATATCTGCACCTCCAGCTTCTAATCTTTTAATCTCTGCACCCAACTGACTAAAGTCAGCTGATAATATTGAAGGTGAAATTTGTATTTTTTTCATTGATACTAAATTTATTAGTACCAATTTTTAAAATTTTATTGAATTAAAAAATTGATAAATTTGTCTCGATATCTCACTTTCAAGAGGAAAAGATAGCATTCCCATCACAGAGTAACCCAATACATACGGCATTAAGTAAAATCTGATCATGAAGAAAAACCAAGCAACATATATTGGCACTAATGGTTGTATTATAAAAGATGGGGTAATTGGTTTAAACAGAGATAGTAGAGGATTAGTAAATTTCACAAAAACTCTCATAAAAAAGAAATGAGAGTCTTCTTTTTGGAATATATTCATTGCTACCCTACCAATTAAAGTCCACATGATAACTCCTAATATGTAGTCTATAATATATACTAATGGATGAAAGTTAGCAGACATTGATTATTTTATATTTGAAAATGAAATAAAATAAAAGGGGCGAAATTAATCGCCCCTAAAAGATTTTAACTATAGTTAAATGATAGTTCTACCTGAAGGTACTCTAACATTATCAACCATTTTTTGAGTTGCAGCACTTGGTGCTGAAGTAATTAAACTTACAACTACCATAGATACTAAACTCACTGCAGAACCAAAGATACCAAATGTTAACTGTGTAATACCTAAGAATCCACTTCCACCATTTCGTACCCATATTAGGTAACCCATACCAGAAGCAAGTCCTAAAGCCATACCAGCTATAGCACCTTCTTTGTTAGCTCTCTTCCACCATACACCAAGTACAAGTGGGAAGAACAATCCAGACATCGCAAAGTCAAAAGCCCAGATTACTGAACCTAAGATACCTTGGATCTCCATTGCTGCAATAGTTGCTCCAGCAAAACCGATTACCACAAGTAATACCCTTGCAACAACTAGTCTCTTCGCTGTTTCTGCTTTTGGATCAATGATCTTATAGTAAACATCATGTGAGATCGCATTAGCAATTGCTAGAATCAAACCATCGGCTGTTGACATGGCAGCAGCCATACCTCCAGCAGCAACTAGACCTGAGATTACGTATGGTAATCCAGCTATTTCTGGAGTTGCTAACACTACGGCTTTACCACCCATGAAAAACTCATTTAACTCTAGAGTTCCATTTCCGTTAAAGTCGCTCACAAACATTAAGTTTGCTGCGTTCCAGTTTTGATACCAATCTAAAGCTTGAACTTCTGCAATTGATTTACCGATAATACCAGTCGGTAGTGACGGATCAATCAATGACAATTTAGATAGCGTCGCTAACATTGGAGCAGAAGAATAAAGTAGGAAGATAAAGAATAAAGACCAACCTACTGATTTTCTAGCTGCTTTTACACTTGGAGTAGTGAAATATCTCATCATCACATGAGGTAATGATGCTGTTCCCATCATCATTGCAAGTGCTAATGAAATAAATGCCCAAGGCGTAGCGTTTACCGCTGAGTGAGCCTTAGTTATTCCAGCTAATCCTTTTGGTACTGTTTTTAGATCAGCAGCTGCATTTTTTACAAATCCAAACTGTTGTTCTAATTCACCAATTCTAGCTACTTCATCAGCTAACATAAAGTGAGGGAAGAAACCCGCACCCATTTTGTTACTGATCCAGAATACTGGAAGCAAGTAAGCTATAATTAGTACAATGTATTGTGCAACCTGTGTCCAAGTTACTCCTCTCATACCACCTAACATTGAGCAAAGTAAGATACTTACTAGCCCAACATATACAGCGTATTGAAATGGAATATCAAGTGCAACAGATGCAATAGTACCTGTAGCGTTAATTTGTGCAGTCACATAGGTAAATGAAGCAACAGTTAAAACTACTACTGCAAGAAACCTAGTTAAATTACCACCATATCTTGTCCCAATAAAATCTGGAACTGTGTAACAGCCAAATTTTCTTAGGTATGGTGCTAATAAAGTTGCAACTAAAACATAACCACCAGTCCAACCAACAAGTAGTGCCATATAACCATAGCCTTTAAAGTAAATACCACCCGCCATAGCAACGAATGAAGCACCAGACATCCAGTCTGCTGCTGTAGCCATTCCGTTGAATACTGTTGGTACTTGTCTTCCAGCCACGTAATAGGCATCAGCTTGTGCTGTACGTGATAGCCAACCAATTAGTGCGTAAATGGCAACAGTAAAAGCAACGAAACAAATTCCGATCGCTTTTGATGTCATTCCCATCTGCTCACCAATTGCCATAAGGATTATGAAACCTAAAAATCCACCCGTGTAGATTCCATAAACTTTCGGCAAATTATCTATAAAATTACCTTTCATTAGTCATCCTCTCTTTCTGAAAAGCCAAATTCCTCATCAATTTTTTCCTGTCTATTTGCAAACCAGAAAATTAGGATTACAAAAATTCCAAGAGAACCCTGACAAGTGAACCAATATGTTAAGGGATAACCAAAAGGTCCTCCAACATTGTTCATTTCGGCTCCGAAAAGGAAGATGCCAATTGAGAATACAAACCATATTGCTAATGTTACCATTAACAATCCCCTGGTTTTTTCCCAGTGTTGATCTTGTTTTGACATTTATACCTCTCTCATTAGTTATAACTGGGCAAAACCATAACCATTATGAAATAGATTTAAAGTGTTAAAATTGTTAAAAATAGTAGCGTTTTTCGACTATAAGTGTCTAAAATAGGGTTTTTATGGGAAAATACAAATTAACCTGGAAGGATTTATCTTGGAATGACTTTAAAGTTTATCTTTTTGCAATGTTTAAAGCCTTTATTCCTAAGGGGAAAATTGGAAACCTAGATGAACTTGAAAACTTTATCCAGACAAAATCAGCCTGGGTAAGTCAAGTAACTCTTTATGGATATTTAAAAACTAGAATGGGTACAAGGTATGTACTTCATTTTGATAACGATGAATTTATGAAGTCAGTAAATCTTGCAAAATGGAATATTTACGCTGTGGCTATTCAAGATCTTACATTATTTACATTTTCTTATTTAAAAGCTAATTTTAATTATCAAGAAACAATTAAGGCAAATGAAATATTTCATAAAATTTTAGATGACGAGACTACAAATGGCATGCCACCAGAAATTATTAAAGAAGCAAAAAAAAATTTTACTGAAAGATTAGAAATTATTAATTGGGATATTTACCATAGCGATATTCCTTTTAATCCAAGTGCACTATCTTTATTTAAGTGGGCACCAATTGCAGATGAGTTAAAAACTCTTGATCGTAAAATTGTTTTGAACTCAGTTATCTTAAAGTGGGACGTTGTTAAAAAAGAATTTAAAGAGAGAATAAAATTTTAAATATTTTTTCTATTATCTACTAAACTTTCAACCACACTAGGATCTGCTAATGTTGTGGTGTCTCCCAATTGATCATGTTCATTTGCTGCAATTTTTCTTAAGATTCTTCTCATAATTTTTCCTGATCTAGTTTTTGGTAATCCAGGAGTGAAATGAATTAAATCAGGTGTTGCAAGCGGCCCTATTTGTTTTCTAACCCAAAGTTTTAAGTCTCTTTCAAGTTCCCCTGTCTCTTCCTCTCCAGCAATCAATGTTACATAACAATATAGTCCATTACCTTTAATATCGTGAGGATAACCTACAACTGCAGCTTCTGCTACTTTTGAATGAGCTACAAATGCACTTTCAATTTCTGCGGTACCAAGATTGTGACCTGATACAATAATTACATCGTCTACTCTTCCAGTAATCCAATAATATCCATCCTTATCTCTTTTACAGCCATCTCCTGTAAAATATTTTCCATCAAATTGTGAGAAATAAGTATCAATAAATCTTTGATGATCTCCATATACCGTTCTCATCTGGCCAGGCCAAGATTGGGATATGCATAGTCTTCCTTCTCCTGGTCCTTTAATTTCTTTTCCATTTTTATCTAACAGAGCAGGCTTAATTCCATAAAAAGGTTTTGTTGCAGACCCTGGTTTTAAAGGGGTAGCTCCAGTTTGAGGAGAAATCATTATTCCACCTGTTTCAGTTTGCCACCAAGTATCTACTATTGGACATTTTAAATTTCCAACTGTTCTGTAATACCACATCCAGGCTTCAGGGTTAATTGGCTCACCAACGGTACCTAATAATTTTAAAGATTTTCTCGAGGTTTTGTTTACTGGATTATCTCCCTCTCTCATTAATGCTCTTATAGCAGTTGGAGCAGTGTAAAAAGTATTAACTTTATATTTATCAATTATTTGCCACCATCTAGAACTATCTGGATAATTTGGAATACCTTCAAACATTATAGTAGTTGCCCCGTTAGCAAGAGGACCATATATAATATAACTGTGTCCTGTCACCCAGCCGATATCAGCTGTACACCAATAAATATCTTTTGGCTTATAATTGAATATGTATTGATGAGTCATAGATGCGTAGACCATGTATCCACCAGTAGTATGCAAAACTCCTTTTGGTTTTCCAGTTGATCCAGAAGTGTATAAAATAAATAATGGGTCTTCAGCATTCATTTCTTCAGGTTCAGAATGAGATGGAACATCTTTAATTAAGTCGTGATACCAAACATCTCTGCTTTCACTCCAGCCAATTTCATTACCTGTTCTTTTAACAACAATACATTTTTTAACATTAGGACAACTCATTAGAGCTTCATCAGTTGTTGCTTTTAATGGAATAATTTTTCCTCCTCTTACCCCTTCATCTGCTGTGATAATAAATTCTGAATCACAATCGTTTACTCTTCCAGAAATAGACTCTGCTGAAAAACCTCCAAAAATTATCGAATGAACCGCCCCAATTCTTGCACATGCTAACATCAAAATAGCAAGTTCAGGGATCATTGTTAAATAAATAGTTACTCTATCACCTTTTTGAATTCCTAATTTTCTTAAGCCATTTGCAGCTTTTGAAACTTTTTGATGAAGCTGCTTGTATGAAATTTTTTGACTGTCTTTTGGATCATCTCCAACCCAAATTATTGCAGTTTTATCTTTTTTATCTTTTAAGTGTCTATCTAAGCAGTTAGCAGAAGCATTTAAGGTTCCATCATGAAACCATTTAATTTTTACATCTTTAGAACTATATTTTACGTCTTTAATTTTTTTATACGGGTTGATCCAAGTTATTCTTTTTCCTTCCTTTTTCCAAAAACTATCATTATTTTTTATCGACTCATTATATTTTTTTTGATATTGCGCTTTATTTGCAAAACTCGCTTTAATCCATTCAGGTTTAGTTTTGATAATTAATTCATTAGGTGTGGTCTTTTTTTTAGGATCTTTCTTACTTCTTTTTCCTCTAACAACTTTACTTCTTTTTCTTCTTACAACTTTACTTCTTTTTCTTCTAACTACCTTTTTTTTAGAAGATTTTTTTTTAACTTTTGTTTTTTTCTTTTTTTTTGGCATGCACCTAAAATATATATACTTAAATCTTACCCATGTTGTTTAAAATTTTCCAGCTTTTAGAGTCTATCGGCATTACAGATAACCTGCTTTGTTTAATTAAGGATAAATGGCTTAATTGCTTGTTTTTTTTAATATCTTCAAGGCTGACAGGTTTTTTTAGTTTTTTTAAAAATTTAACGGTGACAGCAACAAACCGACCTGATTTATCTGTTTTATCAGGATATGCCTCTTTAATAACTTGAACAATTCCCACAATTTCTTTTCCAATATTTGAATGATAAAAAAAACATTGATCATTTTTTTTCATTAATTTTAAATTTTTTGCAGCTTGATAATTTCTAACGCCATCCCAGGCAGCACCTTTAGTGCCAGATTTTTTTTGTTGATCTATAGACCAAACATCCGGTTCTGATTTCATTAACCAGTATTTCATTTAGAAATAACTTTATTCATTGAAAAAATTTTTTTTTTCTAAACTTTTTATATTAATAATTTTTTTGAATTTATATTTATTCTTCTTTTTTATTTCATTATAAAAGTTCCATGCGAGAACTATAAGACAAGAATTTGCAGCAATTTTTTTATTATTGTTAATAATTGGTATTTTTAATCCAGGTAGGTACTTTCCTTGTTTAAGCTTATTGTCTTCAATGATGAAATTAATCTTTCCTGAAATACCAAAAAAATTTAAAGCAGTAGTAGCTTTAGCTGGAGCACCATAGCCCACTAAGTTTTTATTTATATCTTTTAACTTATTAAAATTTTTAATTACATTCTCTCTAATTTGATAAATTTTTTCACCAAATTTTTTGTATGTTTCGAATTTTTTTATTCCAAATTTTTCTTCTTCTTTTAATAAATTAGAAACATTTTTTTCGATTTTGGTTTTTAAATCTTTATTTAAATAGATTCTAAGCGATCCCCCATGAGTGTTAATTTTTTCAGCTCTGTAAAGCTTGACTTTATAGTTTTTAAAGAAATTAACTAAAGAAGTTAAAGACCAATAATTATAATGCTCATGATAAATATTATCAAAAGTAAGATCTTTAAGTGTATTCATCAAATATTGAACCTCTATAACTAAATTTCCTCTTTTATTTAATAGATTAATCATGCATTCAGCCATTTCTTTAAGATCGTCTGAGTGTGCAAAAACGTTTGATGCTAATATGAGATCAGCATTTTTTTTAATTTTCTTCAAATTCTTTTTGTTTAAAAATCCATTAAATGTTTTAATTTTATTTTTATTTGCCAATTTAGCTAGATTTTTTGCTGGTTCTATTCCAAGAATTTTTTTAAATTTAAGATCTTTAAATGGTTTAAGTGCAATTCCATCATTACTCCCTACATCAATTATAAAAGATTTACTGGGCTTAAGTTTAAATTCTTTAATATAATTTTTTGTGGCATTTATAAAATGATCCCTAAAAACTTTAGTTGTTGATGAAGTATATAAATAATTTGAAAACATTTTTTTGGGATCAACTGCAACTGAAAGTTGACAGTTATGACAATTTTCACAGTAATTTAACTCTAGAGGATATAGTTCTATTTTGTCATCTTTTTTTCTCAAAAGATTATTAGCAAGTGGCTGATATCCTAATGAAAGAACTCTTTTTAAATCTTCATTTCCACAAGATCTGCATTCATACTTATAGCAGCTCAATAATAATTTTTTTTCATCTTCATCGACAAAAACATGTTTTATTGTATGTGTTATACCATAATTCTCATGCTCTCTTTCTCCTCTTACTAAATTTAAAAAAGTAGTATCTTTTGAGAAAACCATTGTATGAGCTACGTTTGGTTTTATGATTGAAATTTGCCCAGCATTTACAACTTGCGTTATTTTTGGTGAATTGGGATTTAAAATATCCTGAAAAACTTCTATTATTTGTCCTTTAGTAAATAAACATTTTTGTTCTTGTTGTGGATGATAATGATTAGCTCTAATAGTTCCTTTTTTTGAGTCAATCAAACCAATCATATTGATTGGTTCTGTTAATTCAAAATTACTTATTTTACCTCTCTTATCAACAAACTCGTCTGCCCCACCATGTACAAATTCTAATTCTTTAATGAGATTTTGTTTAGACCATTTCGAAATCATTTCTTTAATACTTTCATCTAAACCATAAAGAAATTTAAAGCCGGAATTAATCAATTTTTTATTAGATAAAGAAAACCCTAAATTAGGGACTTCATCATTTGTCTCTTTTAATTGAATTTTTGGATTATATTTTTTACAAATTTCTGCAACCTCTTTTACAGTTACAGTATCTTTAGTAAGATTAAACAGGTCATTAGATATATCTTCTCTTTCCTCCATAAATTTAAAACATCTTGCAACATCAACAACTGGCACTAAACTTTTAATTTGTCTCCCTCCTGCAAAAAGTTTTAATGATCCATTTTGGGAAGCTATTTTAGAAAACAGATTTGTCATTATATCTAATCTAGTCGTATCACTTGAATATCCATAAACAGATCCTAATCTTAAAATAATATAATTCTTTCCAGAATTTTTAATTTGTTTTTCATTATAATCTTTTGATTTACCATAGGACAAAACTGGTGAAGTTTTTTCATGTTCTTGAATGTTCTTTTTTACTTCTGTTAAACCTTCATAAACTACATGTGATGAGGGTAAAATGATTTTACATTTATTACTAATAACGTCTAAAATATTTTGTGTTCCTACCACTCCAACTTCTTCAATTATTTTATCATTTTCAGAACTAGCATCACTTTTAACTCTAGGAACAGCCGTTATTCCGGCTAAATGATGAACTACATCAGCATCCTGACAATGTTTTTTAATTAAATCCTTGTCCAAAATATCTCCATGAACAAAATTCATATTCCAGTTTCTTATTTGATTAACTCTTTCAGATATAAACCTGTTATCTATTATTGTAATATTGTCGTTCCAACTATACCCTGAGTATATTTTGCAAAGTTCTGTTCCGATGTACCCTAAACCACCAGTGATAACTATTTTTTTTTTCATAAATTAACTACAAAGCTTTTAATAGATTTTATTGTTAATGGATATTATATTCTTACTTTTACATCTTTTAAAAAAAAATTGAATTAATTTATGAGAATATTTGACTGTACAACTTATTTTAATGAACCTTTAATAATGGATATTCGTTTTAATATATTGAATGAACATGTTACTAAATTTATAATAGTTGAAAGTGCTTATTCACATAGTGGAGCAAAAAAGAAAATAAATTTTGACAAAAATTTATATCCTCAATTTAAAAACAAAATAGAGCATATAATTGTTGATAAAGAGCCAGAAAATATTTTAGATACAGATAACGCTCACAAAGACATTAATAAGAGAACAAATAGTATACTTAGAATTTCACTACAAAGAAACGAAGCTCTAAAAGCTTGCAAAGAAGCTTCTGAAGAAGATTATATTTTTTATAGCGATAATGATGAAATTCCAAATTTTAATGAAATAGATTTTTATAAAAATAAATCAAAGTTTATAATTTTTGAACAAAAATTATTTTATTATAAATTTAATTTATTAAATGACAGAATTTTTTGGTATGGCACAAAAGGTGCAAAAAAAAAACACATCAAATTAATTTCAGATTTGCGAAATATAAAGCCTAAAAAATATCCATTTTGGAGAATAGATACTTTATTTTCAAAAAATAAATTTAGTAATTTGAAAATTATAAAAAATGGTGGATGGCATTTTACTCAATTAAAAAAACCCGAAGATCTATTTGAAAAAATTAAAAATGATGAACATCATAATGAATTTGATAAATTAGATATGAATGTTGATCATATTAAAAATATGATTGATAATAAATTTATCGAATATGATCACCTTTCAGATTCTAAATCGACTTCTAAAATTGGAAATAGATTTAAATTGAAATCAATAGATATAAATTCAAATATGCCTACCTATCTAAAAAGAAATATAAAAAAATATGAGGACTGGTTTGATTTTGATTTTGAAAAAATCTAGTTATTTTGTTTTTCTACTCTAGCCATTGTTTATATTTATTTTGATTTTGTTGAATATATAATGGCAACTTATGATTTTCTAAGATGTCCAGTTTTTGGCCTTTTTCAAATTGGTTAGTTCTTTGATCAACTCCTAAATTATACACACTTTCTCTATTTTTCATCATATCTTCAATTTTTTTAATATTTAAAGAACTAAGTTCAAATTCTCTATGATGTGTATAAGATTTAAGTTTATTTTCGATTCCAGCTGCAGAACTTATATAAGAGAAGTGCCATCCACCATTATCAACAAATTGGATATTTGTATATTTTTTCTTTGAAAACAAAGTATCTATTCTCCAAAATGGATAGGCTTTATCTTTAATGTCCCTTAACCAATTTGGTGAAATAAAATATTTTTTTTTACAACCTCTTGTACCAACCCAATTATATGACTTTAAGTGTAGATTAAACTTATAATAACACATTATTTGTTTAAAAAGAATTAGCTTATTATTAATTTTGCTAAAATTTACCTTTTCTAAGTTTGGTATTTCATCAAGATCAGAAATAAGAATTAAATCATCTTCATTTGCTATTTTGATTCCTTCAGTAATATGATTTCTTTGGAAATGATCTCTTTTATAGCCATTAAGAATATATTTTTCATTTTTTGTATTTTCATTGTCATTATCATTAATTGTGAATGTGTTAGGTAATTTATCTACAACTATATAAATTATTTTTTCTTTAAATTTTTGATAATTTTTTATATCAAAATTTAAGCCTTTTTTCTCACCTTTATGATTATAAATACTTTCAACAATTACAAAATGATCAATAAAGGTATTAAGATAATTTAATCGAAGATCTAATATATGGTCTTCATTATAATACATAAAACAATCAAAAATTTTCATATTTTTAAAAGTTAAATTTTAGTAAAATTATTGGTAATTTATTTTTATTATTAATAGATAATTGTATCATAATTTTACACCAGCACCTTTTAAAAAAACAGCATTTTTGTCTAAGGGCCACCTAGGTTTAGCAGGATGATCTAAATTATCAAATTGTTTTAATTTAAATTTTTCTAAACCAACCAGTGCGATCATTGCAGCATTATCACCGCATAGTTCTAAAGGAGGAAACATACTTTGATAATTTTCCTCATTACATAAATTTGTTAACATAGATCTAATCTTTTTATTGGCAGCGACACCACCCGCAACAACAAATGTTTTTTCTTTTAATTTATTTTGTTTTTCAAATTCACTAAATGCAATTTTTGTTTTTTTATATAATATTTCTACAACTGTTTTTTGAAAAGATGCCGCTAAATCAAATTTTTCTTGTTCTGTCTTAATATTTTTTGTTATTCTTAAAATTGCAGTTTTAAGTCCTGCAAATGATAAATTGCAGCCACCTTTGTTAAATATTGGCTTTGGCAAATCATATTTATTTGGATCGCCTTTTTTAGCCATGACTTCAATTTGTGGTCCACCAGGAAATTCTATTCCTAAGAGTTTTGCAGTTTTATCAAATGCTTCACCAAGAGCGTCATCAATAGTTGTTCCTAATCTTTTATATTTTCCAAGACCCTGAACATTCAAAAATTGAGTGTGCCCTCCAGAAATTAATAAAAATAAATATGGATAATTTAATTCTGAGTTAAGTTTTGGACTCAATGCATGACCTTCTAAATGATTTACTCCAATGAAAGGTTTGTTTAAGGATACAGCCAAAGCTTTACCAAAACTTAATCCAACAGATAAACATACAATTAAACCTGGACCTGCTGTAGACGCAACAGCATCAATTTCTTGAATTTTTCTTCCACAGTCATTGATTGCTTTTTGAACAATCCAATCTATTTTTTCTATATGAGTTCTAGCAGCTAATTCAGGAACAACCCCACCAAATTGCTTGTGTATATCAACTTGGCTCGAAATAATATTAGATAAAATGATTGGTGTTCCTTGCTCGTTTTCAGTAATTACAGATGCTGCTGTCTCGTCACAACTTGACTCTATTCCAAGAATTAATGGTTTTTTACTCATTCAAATAGTATTTATTAACTGTACAATCTCAATACAAGTAAGAAATAAATTTATTTATGAATAAAAAACTAATTATTGGATCAAGAGGTAGCAAGTTAGCATTAATTTATGCTCAAAATGCAAAAGATCAGATTATTCAAAATACAAATTTAAAAGATGAAGATATTATTATTAAGAAAATTACTACAAGAGGCGATCAGTTTCAGAGCGATAGATTGTCTGAGGTAGGAGGCAAAGGTTTATTTTCAACTAATATTGAAAAAGAACTCCAAAACAAACAAATTGATATTGCTGTTCATGCATTAAAAGATATGCCTGTTATCGAAACCGATGGTTTAAGAACAAATACATTTTTAAAAAGAAATGATCCAAGAGAAATTTTAATCTCAAATGACAAAAAAAAACTTAGAGAATTAAAGGCAAATACAATAATTGGAACTTCATCGTATAGAAGAGAATTCCAAATTAAAAATATTAGAGCAAATCTTAATTGTAAATTAATAAGAGGAAACGTTGATACAAGGATTAAAAAAATGAATGAAGGACTATATGACGCCTTAATCCTTTCCTATGCAGGAATTAA
Organism: uncultured Pelagibacteraceae bacterium; assembly: GCA_902522895.1. Lineage (GTDB taxonomy): Bacteria > Pseudomonadota > Alphaproteobacteria > Pelagibacterales > Pelagibacteraceae > Pelagibacter. Next base: position 10,073 of record CABYXD010000007.1, on the reverse strand, counting down.
ATCTTTAAAAATAGAAGATAAGATTACAGAAGTATTTTCAACAGAAGAAATAATACCCAGTGCAGGACAGGGAATCATTGCACTTCAATGTTTAAATAATGATAATGAAATTATTTCAATTTTAGATAAAATTAATGATAAAGAAACCTCTAAAAGAGCTCAAGCAGAAAGAAATGTTTTGAAAGTTTTAGAAGGAGATTGTGAAACTGCAGTTGGTGTTCATGCGGCAATTAAAAAAGAGAGAATTTATATAGAGGCAGAACTTTTTTCTCTAGATGGCACCAAAAGATTTTATGAAAAAAAATCTGGGAATATTAATGATGCCATAGAACTTGGTGAAGAACTTGGTCATATTTTAAAAATTAAATCCAATAATTCTTATAAAAAATAATATGCATATATTGTTAACTCGTCCTTTAGAAGATTCTTTAGAAATGATTTCAAAATTTCAATCTTTAGGCCATAAAGTTTCCCACTTACCGTTGTTAAATATTGAAAATATTAGTTATGAAGAAATAAATTTTTTAGAATATAGAGGGATTATTTTTACTAGTGCAAATGCTGCTAAATTTTTAGATACTAAAAAAATTGATAAAAATCTTTTATGTTTTTGTGTTGGAAATGCTACTGAAAAGAAAGCTAGAAGTTTAGGTTTTCAAAATACTATAACTGCAGAAGGAAATGTTGAAAATTTAAAAGAATTAATTTTACAAAATTTTGATAAAAATAATGGAAAATTAATTTATGTGAGTGGTGAAACAATTTCAATAGATCTTGATAAGCAGTTATTGAAAGAAGGTTATAATATTAAAAGAATTATAAATTACCGTGCTAGTCATAATGAAAAATTTGATGAAAACTTTATTAAGTTACTCAAGTCTAATATGCCTGATATAGTTTATGTTTATTCTCAAAATAGTGCATCTGGCTTTTTGAAATTCATTAAGATTTATCAATTAGAAACCCTTTGGATGAATACTAATTTAATGTGTATAGGTGAAAAAACCTCGTCAATATTGAATGAAATTAAATGGAAGAAGATTTTTCTTTTTAACCCTGGAGAAGAGGAGTTTTTGTTATATAAAATTTAGATATGGAAATAATAAATAATTTTTCTGAAATATTTTTATCTGTATGGAATAAGGGAATTCTTGGGGTTGATATTTTTCAAATTTTAATAGGAATAGGTATTTTTTTAATATTCTTAATATTTAGAGGTTTAATTAGTAAACTAATTATCAAAAAATTAGAAATCATATCAAAAAGAACAACTAACAAATTAGATGATACTTTTGTAAAAGCACTAGTAGGGCCAGCAAGATTTTTACCAATTGTATTAGGTTTTTTTATAGCTAGTTATTATATGACCTTTTCAAATGAAGGCCGAGAAGTAGCAGATACAATTAATAGAACTTTAATTACTATTTTAATTTTTTGGGTTATTCACCAAATCATTGAACCTATTTCTTATATTTTAAGTGGACTAGATAAAATTTTAACAAGGGAATTAATTGGTTGGATTATAAAATCACTTAAAATTTTAATCTTTATTTTAGGACTTGCAGCAGTACTCGAATTATGGGGAATAAAAATTGGTCCAATTATTGCTGGACTTGGATTGTTTGGTGTGGCTGTAGCATTAGGGGCACAAGACTTATTTAAAAACTTGATTTCAGGAATCTTGGTCCTTGTAGAAAAAAGATTTAAGATAGGTGATTGGATTTTAGTTGATGGAATAATAGAAGGAATAGTTGAAAAAATTGGATTTCGATCAACTACAATTAGAAAATTTGATAAATCTTTAGCAATAATTCCAAATTTTCAGTTTGCAGAAAATGCTGTCGTTAATGTTAGTGAAACTTCAAACTGGTTAATAAGTTGGATTATTACTCTTCAATACGACACAACAGTTGATCAATTAAAAACTATTCGAAATCAAATTGAAGATCACATTAAAAAAAGTGAAGATTTTAATATCAATATTGGAATTGCAGTAAGAGTTGATAAATTTTCAGATAGCTCAATTGATATGTATGTTCGTTGTTTTACAAAAACAGATAGTTGGAATGAGTGGCTTTCAGTAAAAGAAAAACTAGCAATTAAAATTAAACAAATTGTAGAAAGTAATAATGCATCTTTTGCTTTTCCAAGTCAGTCAATTTACATTGAAAAGAAATGATTGCTATTTTTTATTTAGCATTACAGATTTTAAAACTTTATTCGTATGTTGTAATAGCTAATGTAATAATTAGTTGGTTGATTGCTTTTAATATCTTAAATACTCACAATAGATTTGTTTATTCTATTTTAGAGCTAACGTATAGATTAACCAACCCATTTCTAAATCGAATTAGAAGATTTCTGCCTAATTTGGGATCTTTAGATATATCTCCTATTATACTTCTTTTATTGATTTGGTTTATTGAAATGTGTATGAAGCTCTATATTGCACCATTAATATTTTAGAAAATTATGATTTTAATTGACGGTAAAAAAGCAGCCGCAGAACTTCGAGAAGAACTTAAAAAAGAAGTTATTCAACTTAAAGAAAAATATAATAGAGTCCCTGGACTAACTGTAATTCTCATTGGAGATATGGCTCCAAGCCAAATTTATGTTCGTAACAAAGAAAAGTCAGCTAATGAAGTAGGTTTGAAGTCAGAGGTTATTAAATATCCCGATTCAGTTGAAGAAAAAACTGTTTTAAAAAAAATTAAAGAATTAAATAATGATGAGAACGTATCAGGAATTTTAGTACAACTTCCATTACCAAAACATATTGATAAACAAAAAGTAATTGAAACCATTATACCTTCAAAAGATGTAGATGGTTTTCATCCAATGAATGTTGGTAATTTATCTTCTGGTTATGAAAGTTCTGTACCATGTACACCGCTTGGATGTTATTTGATGATCAAAAAGGTTGAACCAAACTTAAGTGGTAAAAAAGCTGTTGTAGTTGGTAGATCTAATTTAAATGGAAAACCAATGACACAACTTCTTCTTAAAGAAAATTGTACAGTAACAGTTACTCACTCAAGAACAAAAGATTTAAAAGCTGAGTGTTTAGAAGCTGATATTATTGTTGCAGCCGTAGGCATCCCAGAGCTTGTTAAAGGTGACTGGGTTAAAAAAGATGCAATTGTAATTGACGTGGGAATTAATAAGACCGAAAAAGGTTTAGTAGGGGATGTTGCTTTTGATGAAGTTTCAAAAGTTGCAAAAGCTCTAACACCTGTGCCAGGTGGAGTTGGTCCAATGACAATTGCATGTTTGCTAAAAAATACTATTGAGTGTTTCAAAAGATCGCAAATTTAATATTTTAAATAATTAATTACTTTTGGTATTTTGATTTATGAAAAAACCAAAGTATCCATACAGAATAGCTATTATTATGTTTTTACTTACAGTTCCCCCTATTGGTGCAACGCAATTAGGTTGGTATTTACATAATATGCAAACAGGTTTTGATTATGGTATGATAGTTGGAACTGTTTCTGTAATATATGCCGCATGGCTTATGTATGAAAAAAATTGGAGAGAAGAGGATGAAGACTAATTTATGGAAAAAATAATATTTGTTGTATTAGCATTTCTAATACTTTGTTTTGTTCTTTATTTGGGGGGCTCAGCAATTATTAAAGGCTCTAAAGCTAAAAATGAAAATAGAAAAGATAAATTAGATGAGTATGAAAATGAGATTGAAAATACAACATCTAATAATGACCATTTAAGTGAAGAAATTAAAAAACTTAATGAATTACTTAAAAGTGGAGTTTTGACTCAAGAAGAATTTGAAAAAGCAAAAAAAAAAATTTTAGATAACTAATTTTTCTGTTAGCTATAAAATAACTTCAAATCTTTCAAAATTTTTTTCTTTTCCTAAAATAATTTTAAATCTATTCATTGCTATATACATAATTTCTTTAAGATAATTTTGATCTTCCTCCATCTACCGCAATAATTTGACCAGTAATCCATGAACTTTCATCAGTTATTAAATATTTTGCTAGCGATGCTGAATCTTTTCCCTCACCTAGTCTTTTTAAAGGGTGAGCTTTCGCGATACCGTCTGCTAAAGCTTTATTTTTTAACATTGGTTCAGCTATCTTAGAATTTGTTAAACTTGGAGCAATACAATTAACTCTAATGTTAGGGGCAAATTCAGCAGCTAGAGATACAGTCAATCCTTCAATCGCAGCTTTTGTTGATGCAATTATTGCATGATTAGTAAATCCTCTTTGTGCTGCAACTGTTGAGAATAAAACTATTGACCCTTTATTTTTTTTTAAACTTTCTTGGTAACCTTTAATTGTTTCGACAGCTGAATAAAGATTTAGCTTCATACATTTATTGAAATCTTTCTCGGTAACCATCCTTAAAGGTTTTAAATCTATTGAACCAACACAATAAGCAATTCCTTTTATTTCTGTAATATCATTTTTAACTTTCTCAATAAATCCATCTTCCAAAACATCTGTTACAGTAGAGGTACATCCAAGTTTTTCTGAAATATTTTTAAGCTCTGTTTCATTTCTTCCAACTAAATGAACATTATTACCTGAATTCATTAATTGTTCAGCTAAGCTTGATCCGATTGAACCTGTCGCACCAAAAATAAGATATTTTTCTGACATAAAATTTTTTATTAGTTATATTTAGTTATGAAGTTATTTTTTATACTTGGTAATCAATTATTTCCATTAAAATACCTCGACCGCTTCAAAAAAGACCATATATTTTTTATGGCAGAAGATAACGGATTATGTACTTATGAAAAACATCATAAGCAAAAAATCTTGTTATTCTTATCTTCTATGCGCTCTTATGCCGATAATCTTAAAAAGAATAAATATAAATTAGATTATCTAAAAATTGAGGACAAAGATTTTAAAGATGATTATTTTAAAAAACTAAAAAAAATAATTACTCAAAAAAAGATTAAAGAAATTTCGAGTTTTGAAATTGAGGACAAATTTTTTGAAAAGAAGATTTCACAATTTTTAAAAAAAGAAAAAATTAAGTGGAATATCATTCAAACACCAATGTTTTTAAATTCAAGAAATGAATTCAAAAATTATTTAGGAAAATCTAAAAAACCTTTTATGGCAACATTTTATAAAGAAGTTAGAAAAAAATCTGGAATATTAATGGGAGCCGATGGAAATCCAATTGGGGGAAAATGGAGTTTTGATGAGGATAATAGAAATAAATTACCAAAAGATGCATCAATACCTAAATTTCCCAAAATTAATGAAACCAATCATACAAAAAAGTTAAAATCTATTATTGAAAAATTGTTTAAAGATCACCCCGGTAGAACAAAAGACTTTTGGTTTGCAACAGAATTTGATGAAGTAGTTAAGCTTTTGAATTTTTTTATAAAAGAAAAATCAAATTTGTTCGGTGATTATGAGGATGCTGTCAGCCAAAAAGATAATGTCTTGTTTCATAGTGCCTTGAGTCCTTATATTAATTTAGGTTTAATAACTCCTGAACTTATTATTCAAAAAGTTTTAGAGTTTCACAAAAAGAATAAAATAAGAATGAACTCACTAGAGGGATACATTCGTCAGATAATTGGCTGGAGGGAATTTATGCGCGGAATTTATCAAAGTTATTCAGAGGAAATGGAAACAAAAAATTTTTTTAAACAAAATAAAAAAATGAAAAAGACTTGGTATGAAGGGACTACAGGCTTACCTCCATTAGATTATGCAATTAAAAATGCTGTAAATCATGGATGGTCTCATCATATTGAAAGATTAATGATCTTATCTAACATAATGAACCTTTGTGAAATAAAACCAACAATTGTTTATAAATGGTTCATGGAAATGTTTGTGGACTCATCTGATTGGGTAATGGTCCCAAATGTTTATGGCATGGGATTATTTAGTGATGGTGGAATTTTTGCAACCAAACCTTATATTTGTGGATCTGCTTATTTTATGAAAATGATGGATTTTAAAAAAGGGGAGTGGTGTAATACGATGGATGGCCTTTATTGGAGATTTATAAATCGAAACAGAAAATTTTTTTTAAAAAACCCTAGACTATCAATGATGGTAAGGATTTTTGATAAAATGAAAACGGATAGAAAAAAATTAATTTTATCTGAGGCCGATAAATTTATTAAACAAAATACAATTTAATGAGAAAAGAAAATTTACCATCTAAAACCTGTCCAGTTTGCAAAAGACCTTTTGTTTGGCGAAAGAAATGGAAGCTAAATTGGGATAGAGTAAAATATTGTTCTAAGAAGTGTTCTAAGCTAAGCTAATTTTAGTGAACATAATTGTATTACAACATATTAAAATTGAAGACCCTGGTTACATTAAAGATTTAATGTTGGCTGATGGATTAAATTTAACCACTATAGAGCTCGATGAAGGTGAAAAAATTCCAAGTGATCTTAGTAAATTTGATGGAATGTTTTGCATGGGTGGCCCAATGGATACGTTTATGGAAAAAGATTATCCTTGGTTAATTCAAGAAAAAAAAGCAATTAAAGAATTTGTCATTAATTTAAAAAAACCTTATTTAGGTTTTTGTTTGGGTTGTCAGTTATTAGGTGAAGTTGTTGGTGGCAAAGTAGCTAAATCCCAACCAGCAGAAATAGGTATTATGGATATCAATTTTTCTAAAGAAAAGGATACTGATAATTTATTCTCTAAATTCCCAAATAAAATAAAAAGTTTGCAATGGCATTCTTATGAGGTCCAAGGAATTGAGAATAATAAAGATGTAACTTTATTAGCCTCATCATCAGTTACTAAATATCAAATTTTTAAATATCAAAATCATGCTTATGGTATTCAGTTTCACATCGAAATTAAAGATACAACAGTCAATGAATGGGGTTGTGTGCCAGAGTACAAAAAGGCTCTTGAAGATCAACTAGGAAATGGAGCATTAGAAAAATTTGATCAATCTGCAAAAGATAATATTTCTGATATGAATAATTATTCTAAAATTCTTTACACTAATTTTAAAAAACTTTTATGAATAATAAATTTTTTGAATGGGCAGGGGTTATAACAGCTATACTGTATTCTTTATTTGTTGCATTAAATATTGGAATAGAATTTTTTGGTTTTTGTTTATTGCTCTTATCAGCGATTTTAATTGGAATTTGGGCCTTTAGAGGAGGCCACAAAGGAATATTATTGTTACAATTTTTTTATGCAACAGCTGGAATTATTGGAATGATTAGATGGTTTTAATTAAAAGTTGTAATTATTTTTGGAATATAATTTTTAAAATTAAAAAAACCTTTATTACAATATTGCCAAGAAAACTGATCTAGTTTTCTATATAGAAATTCTATTTTAAAATTATTTGCATTTATTAAATCAAGGTTTTCACCAACTGTTGGATATAAACCATAAGAGGTTTCATTAATATTATGTATTTCACTTAAATCTATAATTTCAGAATCAATTGATTTTTCTTCAAGCCTATTTTTTTGATCCACAATTAATTGAGATTTGAACGTCATTAATTTCTCACTGAGTTTTATGGTTCGATTTTCATTTTTATTTGAAACTAAAAAAATTTTTTTGAATTTTTGATTGTTAAAATCACTTACTTCAAAAGACAAACTATTTTCAAAAATTAAAAGATTTCCTTCCACAAGTTTTTGAGGATTATTAAACTCTGGTTTTAATGCAGAATAAGTTTTATCACTTGTTTTCGGAGTAGCATTTTCATTAAGTTTGATATTACTAAATCTATTGTTGGTAAATTTTTTGATGTTCCATTCACCAGCTAAATAATTTTTACCTTGTGTTTGAATTCCTGCGACCCACCTCCATCCCAGGGTATTGGCAGCAGCATCTCCATCGTACAAATGTTTCATAAAAAATTCTGCTCCTAATTGCCAAGGAAGATCTAAAGTAAAAACCCAAATACTTGCAAACCACATTCTTGCATGATTGTGTAAATAATTGTTTTCTTTCAATTCATTTACCCACTCATTAAAACATTCAATATTAGTTTTACCCTCAATAGCATTTTTGTAATCAGCATTATCTTTAAATTCTTCACGAATTTTTTTAAGTTCATTTAAGTAATCTGTCCATACGTTAGGTCTTAATTCCAACCAACCTTTCCAATATGTTCTCCATAAAACTTCTTGGATAAATTTTTCATTTTTAGAAAATGAGAATTTATTCAATGCTTTTTTAATTAATTCTAATTCAGAAATTACACCATGAGTAATATAAGGAGATAGACATGAAATATTAGATCTATTTTTTGGACCATAATCAAAATTTCTCAGTCTTGAATATTCAATTAAATTTTGGTCAACAAATTTATTAAGTTTCTCAATAGCCGAAGCTCTTGATGACTCAAATTTCATTAAATTTATTTGCCTTTAGTGAAGGGTAGCCATTTTTCAAACGCTGATTTTAATGGTCCATCATAAGGAATAGAATATGAGCTTGGATTAGGACTAGTTAAAACTTCAATTCCCTTAGAAAAGATAAAAATGAAAACTACCACAAACACAATAACCATTATTTTAAATGGATCAAAATTTTTTGTTTTAAAAACACTGCTAGATCTTTCCTCAGCTTTATGAAAATTTTTAAATGTCATATAGACTGCAAATATTAAACCTATGTGTGCCACGTAAAGCCCAGCCCAACCAAAAGCAAAAGTAGTATAAGAAAAAACATATAAACTAAAAACTGTTGTCCAAATAAAACTTAAAACCAAAAGGATTTGTAATCTTACAGTTTTAGGAAGAGATCTAAGGTCATTTTTGCTATCATCAAATAAAATATTTGCAGCATCAATCATCCAATTTTTAAGTGATTCCATCATATAAAATTATAAGTTTAAAAAATTATCTCAATTGTCAAATTGTCCTAAACTAAATTACTTTCTTAGTCTATTCTTATGATAGTTAATAAATTTTTCAATATTAGATTTGTTAAAAGTTTTATTTTCTTCAAATGAAACTTTTTTAAGAGAATATGCTGAACTTTTGGTATTTCGAGACTCTATAATAATATTTCCCTTATATAATTTAAGTTTAATAGATCCATTAACTTTATTTTTTTTAAGGTCGATAATTTTTTGGAGTTTAAATCTTTCTTTTGAATACCAATAACCATTATAAATTAATTCAGCGTATCGTGCCATTATTTTATCTTTTTTATGCATTGTTTCTTTATCAAGAGTTACAGACTCCATAGCTCTGTGAGCATGCATTAGGAGTGTACCGCCTGGCGTTTCATATACACCTCTAGACTTTATTCCTATAAACCTGTTTTCAACAAGATCAACTCTTCCTATTGCATTTTTACCTGCTAGAAAATTTAACTTTTCAAATAATTTAGAAGGAGATAATTTTTTTCCATTAATTCCATATGGATCCCCGTTTTTAAAATTTATAGTTACAATTGTTGGTTTATTAGGAGCTTTTTCAGGAGAATTAGTTCTTTGAAATATAAATTCTGGTGCGGAATTTTTAGGATTTTCTAAAACTTTACCTTCTGTTGAAGTATGAAATAAATTATCATCAATTGAAAATGGCGCAGCACCTTTCTTATCTTTTGTAATTTCAATTTTATGTTTTTTTGCATAGTTAATTAAATTAGTTCTAGATTTTAATTTCCAAATTCTCCAAGGAGCAATTACTTTAATTTTCGGACCAAAATAATGATAACCAAGTTCAAATCTTATCTGGTCATTACCTTTACCAGTTGCACCATGTGAAACTGCATATGCTTTAAATTTTTTTGCTACTCTTATCTGATCTTTTGCTATTAGTGGTCTTGCAATTGAAGTTCCTAATAAATATGCTCCTTCATAAATTGCATGTCCTCTGATCATTGGGTAGATATAATTTTTAACAAATTCTTTTTTTAAATCTTGAATAATTATATTTTTTACACCAAATTTTTTTGCATTTCTAAATATTTTTTTTCTATCAATTTCTTGGCCAATATCAGCAGTGTAACAAATAACTTCTGCTTTATAGTTTTCTTGAAGCCACTTTAGAATTATAGATGTATCTAAGCCACCTGAGTAAGCTAAAACAACTCTTTTTTTTGATTTCA
>CABYXD010000006.1 GCA_902522895.1 uncultured Pelagibacteraceae bacterium | reverse complement strand
TAGCCAAGGTATAACAAATAAACAAAATAATATTCTATTTGTTGAACAAGAGAATAAAGAACTTGGTTTTGTTGGTACTCCAAAAGAAATAAATCAATCAATTATCGAGCGAATAGTAAAAGAAAAAAAAGTTCCTGTGATAGCTCCTTTAGGGTTGGATAAAAATAACCAGGTTTTTAATATTAATGCTGATACAGCTGCAGGTGCTATTGCGAAAAAACTCAATGCTAGACGACTTATTATTATGAGTGATGTTGAGGGTGTATTAGATGATAACAAAAAATTAATAGCTGAGATCGATACGAATAAAATTAATGAATTAATAAAAAATAAAACAATTAGTGGTGGAATGATTCCAAAAATCAATAACTGTTTAGATGTTGCAAGTAATGGTGTTAAAGGAGTTTGTATTATAGATGGACGTCTAGATCACTCAATCTTGTTTGAATTACTTTCGGATAAAGGATCGGGAACACTTATAAGATTATGAACCTTAAAGAAAAAAAATATCTATTACTTGATTTAGATGGAGTCTGTTATGGTAAGCACAATAATTATTCTTTAGAGAAGGTATTTGGTCAAGTGTCACAAAGAATGACTAAGTTTATTTCAGAGAGACTAAAAATAGATATCAATAAAGCAAAGGAACTTCAGACTGATTATTTTTATAAATACAACACAAGTTTAAATGGTCTTATGATCCACCATAACATACCACCACAAGAGTTTTTAAAATATGTTCATACTATCGATCTTTCTTTTATGAAAGAAGATACTGTTATGAGAAGAGAACTTGAACAATTAGATATGGAAAAATTTATTTTTACCAATGGAAGTGCTGAACATGCAAAAAATATTTTAACCCACCTTGGTATATATGATTTATTCGGTCGAGATAAAGTGTTTGATATAGAAGACGCTGGTTATATACCTAAACCTGAGGCAAAAACTTTTGATCTTATGGTTAAAAAATTTGGTATAAATCCAGAAGAAACCGTCTATATAGAAGATATAGCGAAGAATCTTAGTATTGGGCACAAACGAGGCTGTACAACTGTTTGGTTAATTAATGATGAGCATTTTGGAAAGATGGATGCTGATAAAGATTTTATTTCACACAAAATTGAAAATCTGTCTTTATTTCTTAAAGAAATAAGGTTATTAAAAAGTCAATAAATTATGTCTTTAGAAAAAATTATAAATGATGCTTGGGAAAATAAAGATCAAGTTAATCAAAATTCAGATAAATCACTTAAAGATGCAATTAATCAAGTTATAAGTGATTTAGATAGCGGTAAATCTCGTGTTGCTGAAAAAGTAAATGGTGAATGGATTACTAATCAACACTTAAAGAAAGCAATTATGTTGAGTTTTAGGATTTACCCAATGGAAAATTTAAATGGTCCATATAGCAGTTGGTATGACAAAGCTCATTTATTAAAAGGTAAAACTGCAGGTTGGACCAAAGAACAACATGAAGCTGCTGGCTTCCGCATGACACCCAATAGTCCCGTACGGCCTGGATCTTTTATTGGCAAGAATGCTGTTCTTATGCCATGTTATGTAAACATTGGTGCTTTTATTGGAGCTGGGACTATGATGGATACGTTTAGTCGTGCTGGTAGCTGTTGCCAGATTGGAGAAAATTGTCATATATCTGCTGGATCAGGAATTGGAGGTGTATTGGAACCCGCTCAAGCACTACCAACTATCATTGAAGATAATGTTTTCGTTGGAGCTATGTCTGAGGTTGTTGAAGGGGTTATTGTTGAAGAAGGAAGTGTTCTTTCAATGGGATGCTACATTGGGCAAAGCACCAAAATTGTAAACAGATCAAATGGTGAGATTACAAAAGGTCGTATACCACCTTATTCAGTTGTAGTACCGGGCACGCACAAAGATCTTTATGCTGTTCATATAATAAAAACAGTCGATTCAAAAACTAGGTCAAAGACATCAATTAACGATCTTTTAAGAGATTAAATATGCAAAAGATTAATGAATTACAATTAGCTAAAGAGCTAATAAGGTTTCCAACTGTTAGTCCATTAGACGCCGGTGTGATGAAATTTTTAGAAAAAAAATTAAAAAAACTTGGTTTCAAAACAAAAATACTAGAATTTAAAGAAAAAGGTTTCAAACCAGTTAAGAATTTATATGCAAGATTAGGAACAAAAGGACCAAATTTATGTTATGCGGGTCACCTAGATGTTGTGCCTCCAGGTAATATAAAAGACTGGACAATAAATCCATTTGGACCATCCGTAAAAAAGGGTCATTTAATTGGAAGAGGAGCAAATGACATGAAAAGTTCTATTGCAGCTTTTGTTTCTGCTGTAAGTATTTTTTTATCACAAAATAAAAAATTTAATGGATCAATTAGTTTATTGATTACCGGAGACGAAGAAGGTGATGCAGTGAATGGCACAAAAAAAGTAGTAGAATATCTTAAAAAGAAAAAGGAAAAAATTAATTTCTGTTTAGTGGGTGAGCCAACAAATCCAAATAGATTAGGTGAAATGATAAAAATTGGACGTAGAGGAAGTTTGACTGGAAAATTGAATATATTTGGTTTGCAGGGTCACGTTGCATACCCTCATAGAGCAAATAATCCCTCAACAATTATCATCGAAATTTTAAAAGAATTAAAAGATATTAAATTTGATAAAGGGACAAAAGATTTTCAACCTACAAACCTAGAAGTTACAAAAATAAATATAAATAACACTGCAGACAATATTATTCCTGCTACAGCTGAGGCAACATTTAATATTAGATTTAATAACAGACATTCCTCAAATTCTATTAAAAAAAAGCTTAATAAAATTTTTGTTAAAATTAACAAAAAATATAAATCAAAATTCAAAATTGATTATCGGGTTTCTGGTGAAGCTTTTTTAACCAAGCCAAATAAAACAACTTATATGATACAAAATATCATAAAAAAGATTACTAAAATAAAACCAAAATTATCTACTTCAGGTGGAACCTCAGACTTACGATTTATAAAAACTATATCACCCGGTCTAGAATTTGGTTTAGTTGGCAAAACTATGCATAAAGTAGATGAATCAGTTTCATTGTCTGATTTAAAAAAATTAACATTAATTTATTCAAATATTCTTAAAAATTACTTTAAGTGAAAACTGGTCTAATTACCTCTGATACTTATCAAAATCATAATACGGGAAATGGACATCCTGAAAAAATAGATAGAGTTACAGCGGTTATAAATAACTTTAAGAAATTAAAGAACAAAAATTTAATTTGGAAAAAACCAACCAAATTTGATCAATCTATTTTAATTAATACTCATTCTCCAAAATATATAAATGAAGTAAGTCAATCATTTCCAGAAAATGGTTTAACTTTTTTAGATGGTGACACAGTTGTTTCTCCTGGAAGTAAAGATGCCATTAAAGATGCCGTTGGTTCAATTATTACTGCAATTGATGGAGTTCAAAATAAAGAATTTAAAAATGCATTTTGTGCTGTAAGACCCCCGGGACATCATGCTGAAAAAGAAAAAGCTATGGGATTTTGTATTTACAATAATGTTGCTGTTGGGGCTAATTATCTAATTAAGAAATATAAATATAATAAAGTTGCAATTATTGATTTTGATGTTCACCATGGGAATGGAACACAGGATATTTTCTATGATAATGAGAAAGTATTATATATTTCAACACATCAATACCCTTATTACCCAGGTTCTGGTTCAGAAAAAGAAAAAGGTAAATTTAATAATATCCTAAATATTCCACTTGAGGCTGGCACTAATGCAGAAGGATACCTAAATGCATATGAGCATGTTTTAAAAAAACTAAAAGAATTTAAACCTGAATTTTTGTTATTTTCTGCAGGTTTTGATGCTCATATTGATGACCCCCTAGCACAATTAAAGTTAAGATCAGAAGACTTTTATCTTTTAACAAAAAGAACTTTGGAATTCTCTAAGTCTTTTTGTAACGGAAATGTAGTTTCAATTCTTGAAGGTGGATATGATTTAAAAGCTCTTCAAGAAAGTACCCAAAGACATGTGGACGCTCTTATAGAATTTAATTGATAATTCTTAATAACTCCTTAAAAAAAACTTTATGAAATTATATAAAATTAAAAAATCTGCTATTGATAAAAAAGGTAGAGGGCTTTATGCAACAAAAGATATAAAAAAAGGAACAAAAATAATCAATTATGTTGGAAAACTCATAACAAAAAAACAAACTGAAGATTCTGTTAAATACAATAATAACAAACCAATATACTTATTTACAATAAATAAGAGATATGATCTTGATGGAGATTTCTCATGGAACACAGCAGGTTTAATTAATCATTCATGTGATAATAATTGTGATTATGATGGTAAAGGTCTTAAAATTTGGGTGAAGGCAATTAAAGATATAAAAAAAGGTGAGGAATTTACCTGTGATTACGGATTTGGTTATGATGAAGATTACAAACAATTTCCCTGCAAATGTAAGTCAAATAACTGCTGTGGCTATATCATAAGAGCTGAGTCTAGATGGCGGATTAATAAAAAATTTGCGATGGGAAATAAGAATAAATTAGTAAATAACTCTCGCTAAAAAAAGTCCCTCTGATGGTGCAGGAGGTGCACACAATACTCTTTTTTTTGATTTAAACACTTTATCAAATGTTTTTAAATCCCATTTCTTTTCACCTAAATATTTTAAACAACCAACCATAGATCTTACTTGTTGCTGTAAAAAAGACTGTGATTTAAATTCTATTTCAATTCTATTTTTTGATGATTTAATTTTTATTGATTTAATTGTTTTTATCGGACTTTTAGCATGACAACTCGATGATCTAAATGTTGAATAATCGTTAGTGCCAACTAGCTTTTTTGCACCTTTTTTAATTATTTTTATATCAAGGGGTTTTCTTACATGCCAACCTCTTTTTTTTTCAATTATAGGTGAACTAATTTGATTAAAAATTACATATTTATAAATTCTTTGTTTTGCTGAAAATCTTGAATGAAATTTTTTACTTCTTTTCTTTATTTCAAGAATTGCGATATTCTTTTCATTTAGAAAATGATTAATAGATTTTAAAAATTTTGTTAAATCTATAATTTCTTTATTACAATCAAAATGAGCAGATTGCTCAATTGCATGAACCCCTGTATCTGTTCTTCCAGAACCATTTAAAATTATCTTTTCCTTCAAAAGTTTTGAAATTTTTTCTTGAATAAGACCTTGTATAGTTGAGCCTTTTTTTTGAATTTGCCAACCTCTAAAATTTGTACCTACATACTCAATAAGTAACTGATATCTGGCCATCTAAATTTTTGAACCCTTTTTAATTTGTGAACCAAGCATGAATTCACCAATATTTTGTGGTTTTTTTCCTTGTCTTTGAATTTCCAAAACCTTAATTGATTGATTATCACCACACACTACCTCCATATAATCTGAAACAACTTCCCCTGGATTTCCAATTCCATTTCCAATTTTAGCTTGTAATATTTTATATCTTTCTCCTTTAAACATAAAAAAAGCTCCTGGCGAAGGATACAGACCATTAATTTGTCCTATAATACTTCGAGCAGAATTATTCCATTCAATTTTACCCTCTATTTTTTCTATTTTAGATGCATATGTTGCTTTTGAATGATCTTGTTCAAGAAATTTAGCCTTATCTTCTAGTATATCATCAATATTTTCTAGTATATTCTGTGCAGCTAAAGATGAAAGTTTTTCACTAACAACACTTGCATTTAAGTTATTTTCTAAATTAATTTTATACACATTGCATATCGGTCCGGCGTCCAATTTCTCAACAATTTTCATAACACTAACACCAGTTTCTTTGTCAAGATTCATTATTGATCTTTGTATAGGAGCTGCACCTCTCCAATTCGGTAATATTGATGCGTGAATATTAAAAAATCCTTTTTTTGTTAAATTTAAAAATTTTTTTGGAATAATTTGACCATATGCAACAACTATTGCAAGGTCTGCATTTATTTTTTTTAAATATTCATATTCTTCAATATTATCTTTTAAAGTATGTGGAGTTCTAAATTCTAAATTTAAAGTCTCAGCAATACCTTGGATAGGAGATTTATTAATTCTTTGCCCTCTTTGAGATTTTTGAGGAGGTTGAGTGTATACAATAGATATAGGAAATCCATTTTGATATAAAGATTTTAAAATAGGTACCGCAAACATTGGTGTACCCATAAAAACAATCTTTTTAGACATCAATTAAAGAATTGCTGTATTTGATTTTAATTTAGATAACTTTTTAGCAATCATCGATCTTTTTAATTTTGAAAGATAGTCTATGAATAAAATTCCTTCCAAATGATCCATTTCGTGCTGTATACAAGTTGCCAGTAAACCATCCGCTTTCAGTAATTGTTTTTTTCCATTGTAATCTAAATATTCAACATCACATTGTTTCGGTCTATCAATTTCTGCAAACTGGTTTGGAACTGACAAACATCCTTCTTCATAAGTTGCTTTTTCAAGATTTTTATTTTTTATAACTGGATTAACAAAATATCTTGGTTCCTTTTTTTTTGGATCTTTACTTAAATCCATCACTATAATTCTTTTTGGAACTCCAATTTGAATAGCTGCCAATCCTATTCCATTTGCTGCATACATAGTATCCAACATATCATCCATTAAAATCTGTTCATTTTTGGTAACTTTTTCGACTGGCTTTGATACTTGACGTAAAAGTTTATTTGGTTCTGTTAGTATTGTTTTAACTGCCATAATAATTTTTATTTTAGTTTATTTTTTATACTTTTAAAGGCAGAACTTTTAATAAAATTTTATTTCTTACATAATCAATATCTAATTGATTAAGAGCACTAATGATAAAATATAACGTATCTTCATCCATAAATTCCAACTCATCCTGGCCTATAACCTCTATTATTCTCAACAATACAGTTGCAAATTCATCGTTGTTGATCATTACCTGAATATCTGTTGGTATTTCAGACTCATCAATTTCATAAAGATTATCATATTTTTTAGAAACTTTAATTCCGTCTGATTTTATAGACTCAATTAAAATTATGTCTTTTTTAGAAAGCTTGTATTTTTTATTTTTCTTAATCTTTTTTAAAAAATTATCTAAATCTTTTTCAATTTTAGATTTTGCAAAATCCCCATTAAAATAATTTATTAATTTAGATTGATGCAATATATCTTTATTAAATTTAATACTTTTTCTTTTCTCGCTTTTATCTTCTAAATTATCAAAATAAAATGTTGTAAAATTAGAAGGTACTTCTTCAGGATTTATAGAACTTAAGAATTTTTTTAATTCACTATCAAACGCATTTTGATAATTATCTTTTTTAAATAAATCTTTTAAAATTCTAAGTAATTCAAGTTTTTTATTTATGTCAGACTCTAAAAGGAGTCTCTGATATAATAATGCTCGAGCTTCTATTCCTGATAATGTCTTATAAGAGTCTTGGGCATTTAAAAGTTGACTAATATTAAATTGAAATCTTTTATAAATTGAAAATAAATCATCTTCTGAAAAGTTTTTATCATTTGTAGCTTTTTCTATAAGTGATATTTTATCTAATTCAGTAATATCAATTTCTTCAACATTATATAGTAAGTTCGATTTTGCTAAATATTTCCATATTAGTTTATTCGTATTTTCTTCTGGTTCAAAATTAAATTCAGGATTAGATTTATGAGCAAGATGAAAATCTAACATTGTATTTTGAGAAATCTTTAAATCTGGCTCTGTAGTATAGCCAAATAAATAATCTAGTTTTTTTTCAAAATATTCATCTTTAAATCCAAGTTCTTTTTTTAAATCAAAAATTAATTGGGCTTCTTCAATTTGCCCATTGATAATTAAACAATATAAATTAAACTTTGATAGATAATCATCTTTAATTACTTCGGTATTTTTTGAAAAGATCTCGCATGCTTTGTTAATATTCGCCTCTGACAAATATTGATCTATCAAATATCTACTAAGCATTGGATGTAAATCTAAAATTTGATTTTTGATCAAATACTCTTCAATTAATTTTCTATCATTATATTTAATAAGCCAATCAGATTTGATCTTTAAAAACTCTTCTTGTGTAATGTTTATATTTGGATAATAAGCATTAGTTAATAAAACTATATTCATTAAATTTGCTGCATCTTGTGATAAATTTATTTTTGCTAAATTTGAAAAAAGAGATTTAAGCTGATCCCCATTTGAATTGGACCACATATTAATTGTAAAATTGTAATCTTCTGGATCATAAAGTCCTATTATTTTTTCTTCTTTGGAATTTAAAGTTGAGTCTACTTGAATTGAAACGGTTTGCTTTTGAGATTGCAAATCATAAATATTAGATTGAGTTTCTTGTTCATCATTTATTTCATTATCTTCCTTGTTTGAAATATCACTTTTATTTTCTTCTTCAATTTTTTCTTTATCTATATTCCAAATGTCAATTGGTTGTTCTTCAGCTTGAATGTTTAAGCTAAACAAAAAAAATATAAATATAATTGAAAAATTTCTTCTATTTAACAATTTTAAAATTTTCATTAGGGACTATTTTTTCAATTTCTTTTTTGGGTGCAGGAAAATCAATTTTGTTAAGAAGAAAAATTGTTACAAGTACTATAATAATCACAATACATATCTTAATAACTAAACCTAAAAGACTTTTCCTGGAACTTGAAATTTTTCTAAATTGCATATAACGTTGGTTAAAATCAAATTAAGACATATTTGTGTTTTTTCAATACAGAAACTTATGAAATCAAAAGAAAATTTAGTTATTTTGGGCATGATGGGTTCAGGAAAGTCTTCTATTGGCTCAATTATATCAAAAAAACTAAATCTTGATTTCATAGATATTGATCAGGAGATCGAAAAAAAAATCGGAAAGAAAATATCAAAAATATTTGAAATTGAAGGTGAAGAATATTTTAGAAAGATTGAGGAGTTTATTACACTAAAGATGTTAAAAAAAAATAAAGCTATTATTTCTCTTGGTGGAGGTGCTTTTTTGAATAATAAAATAAAAAAAGAAATATTAGAAAATCACATTTCATTCTGGCTTAACTGGGATATTAAAACTTTAGTAAATAGAATTAAAAATAGCCAAAAAAGACCTATTGCTTTCAATGCATCTAAAAATGAATTAATTGAGCTAATTAAAAAACGTTCTATTGTTTATTCAAAAGCTATGTATAAAGTTGATTGTGAAAAGCTCACAAAAAATGAAATAGTTGATATTATATTAAAAATTTATGAAGCCCATTAAGCTCACAATTAAGACTAATTCAGAAATTTATCCAATAATTATTGGTTCAAATTTGATTAAAGAATTACACAAATACTTAAATAAAAATTTTATTAATTTTGATCAATGTATTTTGATAATTGATAAAAAGGTTCCAAATATTATGATTTCTAAAATTACCAAATCTTTAGAAAAGAAAAAAATTTTTAAATTTTTTTTTAATGCTAACGAAAAAAATAAAAATCAAAAAACTGTAAATAAAATCTTACAACTTTTACTAAATAAAAATTTTTCAAGAAAAGATTGTATAATATCTATTGGCGGAGGAATTACAGGTGATGTTGGAGGTTTTGCAGCCAGTTTATATAAAAGAGGATTACAATTTATAAATTTGCCAACAACTTTATTATCTCAGGTGGACTCATCAGTTGGAGGTAAAACAGGTATTAATACTAAAGAAGGTAAAAATCTTATAGGTAGTTTTTATCAGCCTAAAATTGTTATTAGTGATACTGATTTTTTAAAATCACTTCCAAGAAGAGAAATTATTTGTGGATATGGTGAAATTTTTAAACATGCAATAATATTAAACAAATCTTTTTATAAATATTTAGACAATAATGCCTCAAAAATATTAGATTTAAAATCTCCATTTATTGAAAAAGCAATTTTTGAAAGTTGTAAAATTAAAAAAAAAATTGTTGAAAACGATGAAAAAGAAAAAGGGATCAGAAAAACATTAAATTTTGGGCATACTTTTGCACATGCCTATGAAGCAGCGCTTGGTTATTCAAAAAAACTTAATCATGGAGAAGCTGTTATACTTGGAATCATAACTGCAACAAATTTCAGTTTAGATACAAAATTTATTCAAAAAAGAGAGTCTAAATTAATAATGGCACATATTCGTAAAATGAATCTTCCTTCAAATATCAATAGTTACTTTTCTTCTAAAAATTTAAATTCAATTTTATCATTTATGGTAAAAGATAAAAAAAATACTTCAAAAAAAATAAATCTTATATTATTAAAAAAAATTGGTTCGACAATTATTAATAATCAATATAGCATTTTAAAAATTAAAAAATTCTTAAAAAAAGAATTATCTAATTAAAATCTGTAAAGAATGAATATGTTCTTTAAGTTCTTGATCTAGAATTTTGTATATCTTTTTATTACTATTTATTCTATCTAATTTTTTTAATGCAGCCGAAGTTATTGTGAGTTTTAAATGAAATTTTCCTTTTTGATGACTCAAATGATTTTTATGAAGAAAAGATTTATCTTCTATAACAATTTGTTCTATTAAAATATTTTTTTGTAGTTTTTCTTTTACGATTGCAATTAAGTCATTTATATTCATAAATAATATTAAGTATATCATGAAAAATATTTGTGACTGGAATAATTGTAAACAAATTGGTGAATATAAAGCACCAGTTGAAAAAGATAATAGTAAGAAATACCGCATGTTATGTTTGGAGCATGTAAAAGAATTCAACAAAAATTGGAATTATTTTGCAGGTATGAATGATGAGCAAGTTATTGATTTTTTAAAATCTGATATGATTTGGCACAAACCTACACAAAGTTTTAGTTCATCAGATAATTTCTTTAAAGTTCTTTGGAATAACACTCTGAGGGATGAGTTTGATAAAGATAAAATTAATGGTGAATATGATCATATGCGTCAATTTAAATTTAATCATAAAGATATAAAAGCTTTCAGTATATTGGGGGTTTCTGTTGGTTTAAAGTGGGAAAAAATCCAGGATAAGTTCAAAGTACTTGTCAAAAAATTTCACCCTGATATGAATTCTGGAAATAAAAAATACGAAGAAAAACTAAAACTAATTACACTAGCTTATACGCAGCTTAAAAACACTTATAGAGAAAAAATTGACACCAAATCTTAACATTCAGCCAGATATAAAAGTTTCGCTAAAACAAACTTTTGGAATTGATTCTGAAATGGAAGTAGAAGCTTTTTCAAAAAAAAATGAATACGTTCCAGAAATAGACAAAAGTTACAAATTTGATAGAGACACTACTCTAGCAATCATCTCTGGATTTGCTCATAATAAGAGAGTTTTGGTTCAAGGATACCACGGAACTGGAAAATCTACTCATATTGAACAAATTGCAGCAAGATTAAATTGGCCTTGTATTCGAGTAAATTTAGATAGCCATGTAAGTAGAATAGATTTAATAGGAAAAGATGCAATAGTTCTTAAAGATGGAAAGCAAGTTACTCAATTCAAAGAGGGTATTTTGCCCTGGTCTATACAAAACCCTGTTGCTCTTGTTTTTGATGAATATGATGCTGGTAGACCTGATGTTATGTTTGTAATTCAAAGAGTTTTGGAAGCTGAGGGTAGCTTTACATTATTAGATAAAAACAAAGTTATTAAACAAAATAAATTTTTTAGATTATTTGCGACATCCAATACAATTGGTCTTGGTGATACGACAGGTCTTTATCATGGAACTCAACAAATAAACCAAGGACAAATGGACAGGTGGAATATTGTAGCAACCCTAAACTATCTTAGTCTAGATAGAGAATTAGATATAATTTTAGCAAAAAATAAAAATCTTAATAATTCTAAAGGAAAAGAAAAAGTTGCAAATATGATTAAAGTAGCCTCTTTAACTAGAAAAGGTTTTATTGCAGGTGACATTTCAACGGTGATGAGTCCAAGAACTGTTATGCATTGGGCTGAGAATTCAGAAATTTTTAAAGATACAGGTTATGCTTTTAGGGTAACTTTCCTTAATAAATGCGATGATATAGAAAAAAATACTATCGCAGAATATTATCAAAGATGTTTTGGTGAAGAGTTGCCTGAGTCATTGATGAATATTCAAATCTAAATGAGCAGCAGAGAAACTAATATAAAAGAAAAATTTAAAATTGCTTTAACATCAACAGCAAAAGTAATTTCGGGTGATTTAAGTTTAAATGACAAAAATTCAGATAATAAAAAATCAAAAGATTTAAGTTCAATAGAAATTGATGATTTAACAAATCCAAGTGACTTTGTTAGGTTGCGAGCTGAAACAGATTCATCTGCATTGAAAAAAAAATTTTCTAATGATGCAATATATAAAAAAAATTTACCAGCTAATACTTCATCCAGATCTCTTTATAATATTGCTGAAAAAATTAGATATGAGTCTCTTGGGGGGAAAATGCTTAAAGGAATAGAGAAAAATTTTAATGAAAATTATGCTCAAATAATCAATCGAAAAAGGAAAGATCAATTGAAAACTAAAGAAGATGTTGCTGTTTCTGAAGCATTTGAACTTTATATGCTTAAAAACTTTCATCAAATTAAATTAAATCCTTTAACAACAAAAATGTTAAAATTCTGGGAGAAAGACTTCGAAAAATCAATAGATAAGCATAAAAAATTTTTACAAGAAAATTTAGAAAATCAAAATAACTATAGTTCAAAATTTTCAGAAATTTTAGAGGAAATGGATATTTTCCAAAGTGAAGAGGAAAATGAAAAGGAAGAAGAAAACCAAGATCAAGGAAAAGATAATCCCTCAAATGATGATCAGGATAAAGATTCTGAAGATAATAAAGATGAAAATAATGATCAAGAAACCCAAGCTACGCTTGACTCTGATTATAGCGTTGATGAGTTTAATCTAGACGAACAACTTTTAGAAAACGAGGCAGATGAACAAAGCTCAGAACAAATTATTCAAAAAAATATTGATAATATCAATCTTGATTACAAAATTTTTACCACACAATATGATGAAATTACAAAAGCTGAAAATTTAGAAAACATTGATGAAACATTAAAGCTTAGAAAAGCTTTGGACCAACAATTAATTGGTTTCCAAGATGTAATAACTAAACTTGCAAACAAACTTCAAAGACAATTGCTTGCTAAACAAAACAGAGCTTGGGAATTTGATTTAGATGAAGGTTTGCTGGATAGCTCAAAATTGCCAAGAATCATAATGGACCCTTACAATTCACTTTCATTTAAGAAAGAAAAAGATTTGGAATTTAAAGACACAATTGTAACTTTACTAATTGACAATTCAGGATCTATGAGAGGTAGACCAATTACTATTGCTGCAATTTGTGCTGACATATTATCTAGAACCTTAGAAAGATGTTCGGTTAAAGTTGAGATTTTAGGCTTTACTACTAAAAATTGGAAAGGCGGTCAAAGTAGAGAGTTTTGGAATAAAAATTCTAAACCAAAAAAACCTGGAAGATTGAACGATTTAAGACATATAATATACAAAAGTGCTGATATTCACTGGCGACAAGCTAAAAATAATTTAGGCCTAATGCTTAAAGAAGGTTTGCTAAAAGAAAATATTGATGGTGAAGCAATTTCATGGGCCTACAACAGACTCAAAAAAAGAAAAGAAGAAAGAAAAATACTAATGGTTATATCAGACGGAGCACCTGTCGATGATTCTACTCTTTCTGTCAATTCAGGTGATTTTTTAGAAAAGCATTTAAAAAGAATGGTTAAATTCATAGAAAATAAAACTGAAATAGAAGTTTTAGCAATAGGGATTGGTCATGATGTTTCCAGATATTATGATAAAGCAATTAAAATTACAGACGTAAATGAGCTAGGAGATGTGATGATATCTCAATTAAGTTCTTTGTTTGATACGAAAAAAAAATTTCATTAAATATTGAATAAATCTTTATTGTTCCATTTAATGATAACTTCTGCTCCAGTTCTTGTTTCAGAATTGTTGCAACTTACTGATGCAAAATTTTTTTCTAAAAGTGTTTTTCCGATAAATAACCCAAGCCCTAAACCTTTTTTTGAATTATCTAAATGATAATTTGATTTCAAATAAGGCTCTCCAATTTTTGACAAAACATCCCTTGGGTAACCATTTCCATCATCTTCGATTATAATTACCGTAGTTTCGTTGTCGCTTTTTAAATTTACATAGACCGTTTCTTTAGAAAATTTATTAGCATTACCAATAAAATTTCTTAAACCATAAATAATTTCTAAAGATTTTGTTATTTTTTTAACATTTGAATATTGATCACAATTTAAAATAAAATTTTTTTTACTAATCTCTTTAAAAGATGAAATAATCTCATTTAAGTAGTCTTTCATTGTAAGGTCCTTATCAATAAAATCATCTTCCTCAATTGGGTTTAAACTTAATCTTTTTAAGATTTCATTACATCTTTCTATTTGACTTGATAATAACTCTATATCTTTTTGAATATCTTTTTGTCCTTTAAATTGCTTTGTTAAATCTTGAGCTATTATTTTGATTGTTGAAAGAGGTGTTCCAAGAGAGTGTGCTGCTGCTGCAGCTTGTCCACCCAATGATAAAAGTTCATGTTCTTTTGCCATCACTTCTTCCATTTTAGCAAGGGCTTCTTTTCTTAATCGAGATTGTGTTCCGAATGTCATAGCAAAATAATTTAAAAAAAATAAAGCAATTATTAAGGAAACTGGAATAGAATAATGATATAATGGGTCTATATGGAAATGGTCACTTATACGACCAGGCAGATTTTCTGAATAAAATGTGAGAAAGAAAATTGAAATTGTAGTTAAAAATACAAGTAAATAATTAGTTTTATAATTTAAATTTGATGAAGCAAAAATACTTGGAATCAATAAGAAGATTGCAAAAGGATTATTAACACCGCCTGTTAAATAAAGTAATACACTTAATTGTAATATATCTATAACTAAAAAGATAAATGCTGATCTATCTGATAATTGAGTTTTATTATAAATAAAAATTAAATATGCGTTACTTAAAATTCCTAGAAAAATTATTATATTTGAAATAAAAAAATTAAATTCAAATCCTAAAAAAAAATATACAAAATAAACAGCTATTAACTGGCCAATTATACCTATCCATCTTAAATTAATATATATTGATTTTTTAAAAAAATGGTATTTTGAAGTTTCAAAAAACTTCATTTTTAGATATCAAGATTTTGAACATTTATAGCATTAGAGATGATAAAATCTTTTCGTAACGCAACATCGTTACCCATAAGAGTATGAATTAAGCTTTGATCTTTTTTAAGATCTTTAGAATATTGTACTTGAAGTAAATTACGAGTTTGAGGGTCAAGGGTTGTGCTCCATAATTCTTCTGGGTTCATTTCACCTAAACCTTTAAATCTTTGAATATTCATTTTAGATTTTTCTAAATTTAATTCTTTAATAAATTCTTTTGAGCCTCTTTTAATTTTTTTTAATTCTTTATTATTATTAATAATATAATCTTCTAATTCTTTTTCATCTTTTATATATATTCCTTTAGAACCTTTATTTATCTTAAACAATGGTGGTTGTGCTAAATATACATGTCCATTTTCAATTAATTTATTAAATGGTTTATTATTAAAAAAAGTTAATAATAATGCCCGTATATGTGAACCATCTACATCAGCATCAGTCATAATAATAATTTTTCCGTATCTTAAATCTTTAAGATCTATTTCTTGAGCTTTTGGATCTAAACCTAAAGCATTGATCAAGGTTACTATTTCATTCGAAGAAATCATTTTAGATAAAGCTTTTGTTTGTTGGTCAGAACTGGTGCCATTACCATTTTTTTTTAGTTTTATATCCTCTACATAAGTATTTAAAATTTTACCTCTTAAAGGCAATACAGCTTGATTTGATCTATTTCTTCCCTGTTTTGCTGATCCTCCAGCTGAGTCCCCCTCTACAATAAATAATTCTGTACCTTCTTGTTTTCCTATTTGGCAATCAGCTAATTTTCCTGGAAGACCACTTAATTCAAGAGCTCCTTTTCTTCTTACACTTTCTCTAGCTTTTCTTGCAACATCTCTTGCCATAGCGGCTTGAATAACTTTGGCTAAAATTATTTTAGCAATAGATGGATTTTGATCAAACCATATAGATAATTTTTCATTAATAATATTTTCTACAATCATTCTTACTTCAGAAGAAACAAGTTTATCTTTGGTTTGTGAAGAAAATTTTGGATCAGGAATTTTGGTAGACAAAACACAGGTTAGTCCTTCTTTAATATCGTCCCCTGAAATTGCTAATTTATTCTTTTTAAGAAGATTATGCTCATTTGCATATTTATTTATTACTCTTGTTAAAGCACTTCTAAAACCCAATAAATGAGTTCCACCATCCTTTTGATATATATTATTTGTATAAGGAAATATATCCTCTGTATAACTAGCATTCCATTTAAGAGAGCATTCTAATTCTATGTTGTTTTTTTTACCTTCAATATAAATTGGTTTTTTAAATAGATTATTCCCATTTTTATTTTGTATCTTTTCTCTTTTTTCATCTAAAAAATCTACAAATTCTAAGACACCACCATCAAATTTAAACTCTAATATTTTTTCTTTTTTTTGACTAGCGTCAGTGAATATTATTTTAACTCCTTTATTTAAAAATGCTAATTCTCTCATTCTTTTAATCAAAATGGTTGCGCTAAATTTAGTAGAAGAAAATACTTCTTTAGATGGTAAAAAAGTTATTTGAGTCCCTGTTTGTTTAGATTTCCCTGTAACTTTTAATGGTCCTTTAGCTTCACCATTCTTAAATTCGATAAAATGTTTTTTGCCATCTCGATTAATTTCTAACTGTAATTTTTCTGAAAGAGCATTTACAACCGAAACACCGACTCCATGTAATCCACCCGAAACTTTATATGAGTCATGATCAAATTTACCTCCGGCATGAAGTTGTGTCATTATAACTTCTGCTGCTGATTTCTTTTCACCTTTATGCATATCAACAGGAATTCCTCTACCATCATCATTGACTGTGATAGTTCCATCGGAATTGATTTTGACATTAATATTTTTACAATGACCTGCCAATGCCTCGTCTATAGAGTTATCAACTACCTCATAAACCATATGGTGTAAACCAGTGCCATCGTCTGTATCACCTATGTACATACCAGGTCTTTTTCTAACTGCCTCAAGACCTTTTAAAACTTTAATGGAGTCTGCTTGATATTTATGAATATTTGTCATTTTTTTTTAAATATAGGAAAAATTAATTATAACATTTTTTAAAAAAAATGCTTATTTATCTTCATAAATATTGCCTTGGAATGACAAATTAGGCATATAAATCAAGGGTGATTTGATGGCGGAGAGAATGGGATTCGAACCCATGAAAGAATTGCTTCTTTACACGCTTTCCAAGCGTGCGCCTTCAACCGCTCGGCCACCTCTCCAGTTTATAAAATATAATTTTTATACAATTCATAATTAGAAAAAAGATATTTAGGAAAACTCTCATCAAATGTAATTTTTCTATATTGGTGCCCTCTATCATATAAATCAATTTTCTTATTTATTTTTGATCTAATTATTTCAACATCTGAATATTTATTGTTACTAAACTCCGAATGAGCAAAGGTTTTAAGCTTGATAGATATTTGCTCAGGTTCCATTATATTGTTAAAATGCCAACCAGCATTTTGATATAATTGTATGCTTTTTTCTTTATCAAATCTGAAAAAATTATATTTTAAATTCTTTGATTTTATTTTTTGCCTCATAAAATCTATAGATTTTAGATACTTCTTTTTACATACTCTTGTCCCTTCCCAGGGAGTTTCGTAAGGATTATAAAGATTGAATTTATAGTTGAAACATTTTTGTAAAAAAATTCCATATTTTTTGTCTAAATTAAAATTTTTAAGTATTTGAGGATCAGGAATTTCATCTGGATCTGAGAAAAATATATAATCATCAGCTTCTGTAAAATTCAAATTTTCTAACATATGCTCTCTTTGAATTGCTTGATTTTCCCAAAAATTCGTATTTCTTGGAAAAGGTTTTTCAATTAATATATATTTAATCTTTTTTGAATTATAAATTTTTGTATCAAAATTTAATTTTTTTGGATTATTACGATGATCGTATTTTGACTCACATATGACAAAATAATCTACATGCTCTTTTAAAATATTATACCTTAAATCAAAGATAAAATTATTATCAAAAAAAGTTATGCAATCTATTATTCTATTTTTAGGCATTAAACCACTCTTCTAAAATTTTAGTATTTAATAATGTTTCTTCAAAAGACATTCCTGGAAATGAAACTTCTTTAAAATTATTTAAAATTGCATAGCTTATATTTTCTATTTCATATGAAAGAACATGAGTATAACTTCTTTTTTTTAGTTCATATGTTTTATCTCCTATATTTTTCTTTATTACATCACCGAACCATGTATCATGAATTATTATACTTCCTTTTTTACCGTTTATGATACTTTTACTTCCAATATCTTTTTCAAATGATGATTTAATTAACGAGGTAAAACCACCATCAAACTTAATAACAGCACTCGCATCTATATCAACACCTGTCTCACCTATCTCTTTTTTTATATCTAAAACTTTAAAATTTTTATAATCAATGTTTTTTATTAATGATGCTATAAGTAAACTAAAAGAACTAGGATAACATCCAAGATCGAAGATGCAGCCTCCACCAAGTTCAGTATTAAATAATCTTCCTAAAGGGTTAATTTTTTTCTTTTTCTTAAAAAAAAAGAATCTTTTTTTCGTTAATAGATTTAATCCACGAGATGACTCCATTGAAATTAACTCCCCAATTTCATCCTCATTAATGATTTTAACAATGTCACTTATGTGTGAAAGGTATCTATAAAAAAAACCTTCTGTAAAAAATATTTTTTTTTCTTCAATTTTTTGTTTTACGATTTTAGCTTGTTCTAAGTTTAAAAATGCTGGTTTCTCAATTAATATTCTTTTACCCTTTTCAATGGCTTGCATTACCCATTTAAAATGAAGTGTATGTGGCAGTGTTATATAAACTATGTCAACGTCAGCTGAATTGAGTAATTTCTCATAATCATCATAACAATTATTAGAATTTATATTAAATTCATTTTTAAATTTAGATAATTTGTCAGGTGTTTTGCTTGCAATAGCTGTCAACTTTGCGTTTTTTGTATTATCAAAAGATTTTGCAAATCCATGTGCAATATTTCCTAGTCCAATAATTCCCCATTTGATGATATCATTCATATTATAAATATATTCTACAATAAATGATTAAGAAAAAAATAAAATTATATTACAAAAGTTTTGTTGCAAAAACTTTTGAGAAGATCCATGGAAAAGTACTTTTAAAAAAAAATACTCTCAACTTATTTGACGAAGTTCTAGTAAAAGACCCTTTTTTTAAATCTTATGAAAACAAAAAATACAATATTTATAAAGTTAAAAATGGAAGAATATTTACTGATAATAATGAAAACGTTGCAGTTATTAAAAACAATATACTTATTCCTAAATTGTCTTTTCAGCAGGTAAATGGAAAGCTAGAACATGCCAAATATAATTCTGTCATCAGAAAGGGTACCCCATCAATCTTAAAAAAATTTTCAGGTACGGTCTTAAATTTAGCACAAGGTGCAAGTGGAAATAATTATTTTCATTTTATTTTTGATATAATCCCCAAAATTTATCTAGTTAAAAAAAAAATAAAAAATAAGATCAATTTCTATTATGTATCAGCTCCAAAAAAATGGCAAATTGGGATATTTAAAATTTTGGGGATAAAAGAGAATAAATTAATTAGTAGTTCAAAAAATAAACATATAGCTGCTGATCAAATTATTTGTTTAGATCACCCTTGGTATTATAAGGGCATTATTCAAGATCAAGTTAAAAAATTGCCTAAGTGGGTAGTTTTTATAAATAGAAAAATTTTTCTTAAAGAAGTTTCAAAATTTAAATGTTCAAAAAAAATTTTTTTAGATAGGATAGGCTCAAGATTTAATCACTGTCAAATTTTTGATCAGAAACAAGTAAATAAATGGATTAAAAAAAAAGATTTGAGTATTTATAAACCAGAAAAACTATCTTTTAAAAAACAAATATACCTTTTTAAAAATGCTTCAGTTATTTTGGGGGCACACGGTGCAGCTTTTACTAATATAATTTTTTGTAAACCAGGAACAAAAATTATCGAGATAATCCCTGAAGATCATCCTAATAGAAAATGTGAGAGACTTAGCAAAATTCTTAAATTAAAACATTTTAGAATAGTGACAAAATCAGATAATAGTAATAAGAATTTTCCATTTAGAATTCATTTAGAAAAAAAACATTTAAAAATGATTGATAAAGCAATTAATCTTTAGTAATTTTTAAAACACCTATAAAGGCTTCTTGAGGAATTTCTACTCTTCCGAATTGTTTAGATCTAGCTTTACCTTTTTTTTGTTTTTCTAATAATTTTCTTTTTCTATCTGTAGCACCACCACCATGTATTTTTGTCAAAACGTCTTTTTTAAATCCTTTTATAGTTTCTCTTGCTATGATTTTTCCTCCTATAGCTGCTTGTACTGGTATCATAAAGTTGTGTCTTGGTATTAAATCTTTTAATTTTTCACATACTTCTCTGCCAGTTCTTTGGGCAAAATCTTTATGTATCATCATTGCTAAAGCATCTACAGGTTCTGCATTTACTAATATTCCTAATTTTACCAAATCTCCTTCTTTATAATCCGCGATTTCATAATCAAAACTTGCATACCCACTTGTCATAGATTTAATTCGATCATTAAAATCAAATACAACCTCATTTAATGGAAGGTCATAGCTTAAAACAGCTCTATTGCCTGAGTAGGTTAAATTACTTTGAATTCCTCTTTTGTCCTGGCACAATTTAATTATTGAACCTAAATATTGATCAGGAGTTATTACAGTTGCTTTGATCCAAGGTTCTTCAATACTACTAATTAGTGTTGGGTCTGGAAGACTTGATGGATTATGTAGATCTAAAGTCTTGCCACTATTTAAATTTACCTTGTAGACTACCCCTGGAGTTGTTGTAAGTAAATTTACATCAAATTCTCTTTCAAGTCTTTCAGTGATAATTTCAAGGTGTAATAAACCTAAAAATCCACATCTAAAACCCAATCCAAGTGCTGAGGAAGACTCTGCTTCATATGAAAAACTTGCATCATTTAATTGTAATTTTCCTAATCCATCTTTTAATTTTTGGTATTCGGAACTATCAACTGGAAATAGTCCACAAAATACAACAGGTTTACTTGGTTTAAAACCTGGTAAAGCTTTTAATTTTGGTTTTGTTGCATCACATATTGTGTCTCCTACTTTTGTTTCAGATAAAATTTTGATTCCTGTTGTTATAAAACCAATCTCACCTGCATTTAATTCATTTACATCCTTTGGTTTTGGAGTAAAAATACCAACTTTTTCAATTATATGATCTTGATCTGTTGAGAGCATTTTTATCTTCATATTTTTAGTTAACTTTCCATTTATTACCCTGACTAATATTACAACTCCAAGATAAGTGTCGTACCAGCTATCTACCAACAAGCATTTAAGATCATTTGATGCTTCTCCTTTTGGACCAGGTAGTAAACTTACAATTTTTTCTAAAATATTCTCAATACCTTCGCCTGTCTTACCTGAACACGGTACTGCATTTACAGTTTCAATACCTATCACTTCTTCAATTTGTTTTTTTGTTTTTTCAATATCAGATGCTGGTAAATCTGTTTTATTTAAAACTGGTATTATTTCATGATTAATTTCCATAGCTTGATAAACATTAGCTAATGTTTGTGCCTCTACGCCTTGAGTACTATCAACAATCAAAATTGATCCTTCACAAGCATATAATGATCTGCTTACTTCATAGCTAAAATCTACATGTCCAGGAGTATCAATAATATTTAAAATATATTCATTACCATTTTTTGCTTTATAATTTAATTTAACAGTTTGAGCTTTAATTGTTATGCCTCGCTCTCTTTCAATATCCATTGAGTCCAGGACTTGAGCTTTCATTTCTCTTTCTGTTAGTCCTCCACATTTATGAATAAGTCTATCCGCAATAGTAGATTTTCCATGATCAATGTGTGCAATAATTGCAAAATTTCTAATATGCTCGATGGTGCTCATAAATTTTACGATCGAATTTTGGCACCAGTTTTATCTTCAACTGTTTTTATTATTAAATTATTAATGTTTTCTAAATCACTATCGTTCAATGTTTTTTCAAACGATTGAATTGTTACACTAATTGCTATAGATTTTTGATTTTCTGGAATATTTTCACCCTCATAAACATCAAAAACTTTTATATTGCTAATTAAGTTTTGATCTACACTTGAAACAGCATTTATTAAATCTTGAGCTTTTACATCTTTACTTACTATAAATGCAAAATCTCTTTCAGATTTTTGAAAATCTGAGACATTAAATTTTATTTTTTGATCATTTAATGTTTTTTTAGGAAGTTTTAAATTATCTAAAAAAATTTCAAAACCTACTAAAGACTCTGTTTTTAAATCTATATTTTTTAAAATATTTGGATGTATTTCACCAAAATAAGCAGCTACATGCTCTTTTTCTTTATTCAAAAATAGTCTACCTGACTTACCAGGATGATAGTAATTAGGTGTTTCACTATCTATAAAAAATTTATTAGAATTATAACCGGCATCAACTAAAGATTGGACTACATCTCTTTTAACATCAAATAGATCAACATTTCTCTCTTTATCAATCCAAGACGATCTGAATTTTTTACCCGCTGATAGACCACAAACTACTATTTTTTGCTGACCTGGATTATAACCAGTAAAAATTGGACCTATTTCAAATATTGATAAATCTTTAAAACCTCTATCTAAATTTTTATTTATATACATAATTAAATTTGAAAATATTGAATTTCTTAAAACTCCCAGTTCAGAACTTATTGGATTTACAATTTTAATTTCTTTATTTGTACCCTTAAAATAATCATTATAATTTGAGTCTGTAAATGACCATGTTATTGCCTCTAAATAACCTTTTGATGCAATCGCTCTCTGCAAGAAATGAAATAATTTTTGAGATTGAGTTAAAGTAGATTTGGTTCTTTCTTTAGTTGGATC
This sequence comes from uncultured Pelagibacteraceae bacterium, assembly GCA_902522895.1. Lineage (GTDB taxonomy): Bacteria > Pseudomonadota > Alphaproteobacteria > Pelagibacterales > Pelagibacteraceae > Pelagibacter. The sequence goes on along the minus strand of CABYXD010000006.1, from coordinate 5,937 downwards.
TATAATTTTTATCCTATCATAGCCGCTTATTCTTACTAATTCCTCAACTATATCTACTTCTTGTGTAATATCAGGTCTCCAGGACGGAACAGTTAATTTTAAATATTTTTTTTCTTTTTTTGATTTAAAACCAAGATCATCCAAAATTTTGAGTGTTTCTTTAGTAGAAATCTTAAAACCAGATATTTTTTCAAATAAACTAGGTTCAAACTTAATTTCTTTATTTTTATAAATTTCAATTTTTTGAATATCAACTTTACTAATTTCACCTCCACAAATTTCTTTAATTAATAATGCTGCTTTATTTAAACCATCTTCTATTGACAATGGATCAATACCTCTCTCAAACCTAAATTTTGCATCTGTATCAAGATTTAATTTTTTTGCTGTTTTTCTTATTGATTTAGGATCAAAATATGCTGATTCTAATAATATATTTTTTGTGTCAAATTCTGTGCCTGATCTAGTGCCTCCAATAATTCCGCCCAATCCCAAAACACCCTCATTATCACTTATCACACACATACCTTTTTCTAACTTATAAGTTTTATTATCAAGAGCTGTAAATTCCTCTCCTAATTTAGAGTTTCGAACTATGATGCCTTTTTCAATTTTGTCAGCATCGTAAGCATGTAATGGACGATTTATATCAAGCATTACATAATTTGTAATATCCACTATTGCTGAAATTGGCTTTTGACCTACTGAAACTAATTTATCTTTTAACCATTGAGGACTCTCAGTATTTTTTACGTTGGTAATTAAACAACTTCCAAAAACACTACAACCTTGATTATTTTCTTTATTTATTTTTACTTTTAGAGTTTGGTTAGTTTTAGATTTAATTTTTTTTTCTTTTATATTTTTAATCTTTCCAAAACCAGAAGCAGAAAGATCTCTAGCTATTCCTTTGATACCAAGACAATCTGGTCTATTAGGAGTTATTGATAAATCAATAAGATTTGAACTTGATTTTGGAAAATAACTCCTTCCAACACTTTTTTCATATTTTGACTTTGATAATTCTGTTATTCCTTCACTTTCGTCTGATAAATTTAATTCAGACTCAGAACAAAGCATTCCATAAGAAGTAACACCTCTAATTTTAGCAACTACTAATTTTGTTTTAGTTTTAGGAACAACCGCTCCTGGTGGGGCATAAATTGTAATTAACCCATCTCTTGCATTATTAGCACCACAAACAACTTTTTTAAGTTCTTTTTCTCCAACATTAACATCACAAACTTTAAGACGATCTGCATTCGGATGTTTTTCTGTTTTTTCAATTTTTGCTACCTTAAATAAATCAAGGCCAGCAGATAAATTTTCTACACTTTCAACCTCTAAACCAATATTAGTAAGTTGTTCTAAAAGTTTTTCTTCTTTTAGATTTGTACTTAAATGATCTTTAAGCCAATCAAATGTAATCTTCATCGACTTAAACCTCTATAATTTGTAGGTACATCTAATGGATCAAATCCAAAATGATTTAGCCATCTATAATCACAATCGAAGAAGGCTCTTAAGTCATTAATTCCATATTTCAGCATTGCTAATCTATCAATACCTATACCAAATGCGTATCCCTGAAATTTTGTTGGGTCAACTTTTACATTTTTTAAAACATTCGGATGAACCATTCCACATCCTAAAATCTCAAGCCATTGATTACCCTCACCTATTTTTATTTTTCCATCTTTTATTTCATATCCAATATCAACTTCAGCAGAAGGTTCTGTGAAAGGGAAGTGGCTTGGTCTAAATCTCATTTTAATTTTTTTAACTTCAAAAAATTCTTTAATAAAATAATTTAAACAACCCTTTAAATGTCCCATATTAATATCTTTGTCTATATGAAGGCCCTCAACTTGATGAAACATTGGTGAGTGTGTTTGATCACTATCTGATCTATAAGTTCTGCCAGGTGCAATTATCTTAAAAGGTGGTTTATCTTTTAGCATAGTTCTTATTTGAACTGGTGAAGTATGAGTTCTTAACAATCTTTCTTTTTTTTCATCTAGATAAAACGTGTCATGCATATCTCTTGCTGGATGATTGTCAGGAGTATTTAATGCTGTAAAATTATTATATTCATTTTCAACATCTGGGCCCTCTTCAACACTAAAACCTATTTCGGAAAAAATAGATGAAATTTCATCAATCGTTTGTGAAACGGGGTGAATTTTTCCTCTAACAAAATTTCTTTCAGGCAATGTTATATCAATTTTTTCTTTTTCTAATTTTTTGTTAATTTCTGAATTTTGAATTTCATTTATTTTAAAATCTATTAAGTTTTGTAATTCATCTTTTATAACGTTCAAATCAGATGCAAATTTTTTCCTTTCCTTCTCAGTTATAGAGCCTATTTTTTTAAATTGTGATGAGATCAATCCATTTTTTCCAAATAGATTTGATTTTATTTCATTTATTTCAGATAAATTTAATTTACCTTTTAGCTTTAAAAGAAATTCTTCTTTTATTTTTTTAATATCAGACATGAATACAGATTATTTCTTAAAGAAATAAAAACAATAGTGAAGATTAATTTAAAGCAGATTGAGCTTTTTGTACTATTGTTTTAAAAGCTTCTGGACTATCATAAGCTATTTCAGCCAAAATTTTTCTATCAATTGTAATTCCACACTTATTTAACCCATTAATAAACTTAGAATAAGTTAAACCTTCAGCTCTTACACCAGCATTGATTCTTTGTATCCAGAGAGATTTGAAATCCCTCTTTTTATTTCTACGGTCTCTATAAGCATATTGCATAGCTTTTTCCATAGCTTGCTTTGCAACTCTTATTGTATTTTTTCTTCTTCCCCACTGACCCTTAACAGCTTTTAAAACTTTTTTATGTTTAGCTCGACTAGTTACACCTCTTTTTACTCTGGCCATTTTTATCCCCTTAAACTGTAAGGCATATATGATTTAACAATTTTTCCATCTTGTTTTGACATTGTTGTGGTGCCTCTTAATTTTCTAATTTGTGAATTCGTTCTTTTAATCATGCCATGTCTTTTTCCAGCTTGAGCGGTCATTACTTTTCCTTTAGCTGAAATCTTAAATCTTTTTTTAGCTGAGCTTTTAGTTTTGAGTTTAGGCATAATTTCTGCGAGGTTATACAAAGAATGATTTAAATTTACAACCTTAATTAAGGCTTATAAAGGCTGAATTACCATAATCATTTGCTTACCATCAAACTTAGGATGCAATTCTACCTTGCCAACTTCCTTCATGTCCTCTTTAATCTTAGTCATCAATTCATTTCCTAAATGAGAATGTTGTAACTCTCTACCTTTAAATCTAATTGTAAATTTTACTTTATCACCATTGGAAATAAATTTTTTTGCATTTTTTACTTTAAATTGATAATCGTGGATTTCAGTCACAGGTCTCATCTTAATTTCTTTTAACAAGACTATCTTTTGTTTTTTTTTTGCAAGATTTGCTTTTTTTTGTGCATCATATTTAAATTTACCCATATCCATAATTTTACAAACAGGCGGATTGGCATTTGCTGCGATTTCAATTAAATCTAATCCTTGATTTTTTGCAATTGATATAGCTTCATTTGTATTTAGAGTGCCTAGGTTTTCTCCATCACTTGTTATAACTTGAACTTCAGGTGATGAAATCCTATTATTTGATCTTGGACCTCGATCCTTTGTTCTTTTCTGAAAGTAATTTTGTTTAAAATCTGCCACTTAATTTGAAGATGCTTTATTTAAAGCAGAGAATGTTTTTAAGAATAAATTTAAATCCATATTTTCTTGTTTATTAGAATCCAATCTTCTAATCGTTACTGAGTTGCTGTCAACTTCTTTTTTACCACAAATTAATAAAAGAGGTATTTTTGCAAGTGAATGATCTCTGATTTTATAGTTTAAATTATGTTTTTTTAAATCAACAAAAGAACTCATTCCGGCTTTCTTTATTTTTTTTGAAACTTGAATTGCATAATCATTAAACTCCTCAGATATTGGGATTGTAACAGTTTGAAGAGGTGAAATCCAAAAAGGAAATTTACCAGCATAATGCTCAATTAAAATACCAATAAATCTCTCTAATGAACCAAATAATGCTCTATGCAGCATCACTGGAACTTTTTTTGTTCCATCTTTATCAACATAAGATGCATCTAATCTTCCTGGTAAATTTAAATCTACCTGAAGCGTTCCACATTGCCAGTCTCTACCTATTGCATCTCTTAAAACAAATTCAATTTTAGGACCATAAAAAGCACCTTCTCCCTTGTTAATACTATACTCTAATTTTGATGCTTTTACTGCTTCTAGTAAAGATGCCTCTGCTTTATCCCAAACTTTATCATCTCCTACTCTTACTTCTGGTCTGTCTGCATATTTTAGGATTACATCCTCAAAACCTAAATCTTTATAAATATCTAATATTAAATTTGTAACATTTAAACATTCACTTGTAATTTGGTCTTCTGAGCAAAAGATATGTGCATCATCTTGAGTAAATGCTCTTACTCTTAATAATCCATGTAAAGCGCCTGAGGGCTCATATCTATGAACTTTACCAAACTCTGTAATTCTTAATGGTAAATCTCTATAACTTTTTAGTCCTTGGTTAAAAACTTGTATGTGTCCAGGACAATTCATTGGTTTAATTGCAAAAACTTTTTCATCAGGTGTCTCCGATGTATACATATTTTCACCGTATTTTTCCCAGTGGCCAGATTTTTCCCATAATAACCGATCTAGTACTTCTGGTGTATTTACTTCTTTATAACCAGCAGCATCTTGTCTGGCTCTCATATAATTTATTAATTTTTGAAATAACGCCCAACCTTTTTCATGCCAAAAAACAGAACCTGGACTTTCCTCTCTAAAATGAAATAAATCCATTTCTTTACCCAATTTCCTATGATCTCTTTTTTCTGCTTCTTCAATTCTAATTAAGTAAGCATCCAAATCTTTTTGGTTTGCCCAGCCTGTTCCGTATATTCTTTGGAGCATTTCGTTATTTGAGTCTCCTCGCCAATATGCGCCTGCGACTTTAGTTAGCTTAAAATATTTACCTATCTTACCAGTCGATAATAAATGGGGGCCTTTACAAAGATCATACCATTTTCCATGATAATAAATTGAAACCTCATCATTTTGGGGTATCATATCAACAAGTTCTACTTTATATTTTTCACCTAGCTTAGCATAATGTTTTTTAGTTTTCTCTCTCTCCCAAACTTCTCTTTTTGTTTTTTCATCCCTTTCAATTATTTCTTTCATTTTGACTTCAATTTTTTCTAAATCTTTAGGGGTAAATGGTTCCTTTCTTGAAAAATCATAATAAAAACCATCTTTAATCGCTGGACCAATTGCTAATTTAGTTCCAGGAAATAGTTCTTGTACTGCCATTGCCATAATATGAGTGGTATCATGTCTTATTGCATCTAGTCCCTCAGGATCTTTAGCGGTAAAAATTTTTACTGAGCAATCTTCACTAATAACAAAATACAAATCCTTCAACTCTCCGTTCACGCTCATTATTAAAGCTTGTTTTGCTAGTGATTTACTGATCTTTTCAGCGATCTCTAGACCTGTAACTTTTTTTACAAAGTTTAAATTTTTTCCATCTGGTAAAGTTATTATTGGCATTTAATTAACTATCTTTTTGTACTCTGAATAAGTAGAAAAGCACATTTTTTCAACATTAAACTTATTAACTATATTTTTTCTACCCTCAATACCAATTGTTTTCAATGTGTTATCGTCTAAGTTTAATGCTTTAAGTATTTTTTCACTTAACGATTTGGAATTAATGGGAGTAAATAAATATCCTGTTTTTTCATCAATTATTGTCTCTTTTGATCCACCAATATTACTCGCGATGATTATTTTTTGCATTGATTGAGCTTCTACAGCTACTCTCCCAAAGGACTCTGGTTTGATTGAAGACGAGATAACAATA
>CABYXD010000005.1 GCA_902522895.1 uncultured Pelagibacteraceae bacterium | reverse complement strand
ATAGAATGATTAAAATTTGCAGCAGCCCTCATGATGTGGTCAGGTATCGATAATATAAAAACTTTTAACAAAGTAAATAAATAAAGGGGGAAAAATGTTAACAAGAATGTTAAGAAGGCTAACATCTACATTAACAGTAGTTATAGCTTTATTTGCTTCACTTGCATTACCTCAGAAAGTATTTGGAGCTGAAACTCAATACTTTCCAGTAGCAAGTAGTCGTGTCGGACCTTATTCGGCAATGGGTACTGGTTACTATGGGGCTCAAATTGACTACATGAATTATGTCAATATGACAGGCGGAGTGAACGGAGTCATGCTTACATGGCAAGAATGTGAAACTGAGTACAACGCTGTAAAAACAGTTGAGTGTTATCAGAGACTACTTGAAAAAGATGGTCAAAGAATAGTTGTGTTCGATACTTTGGGAACACCAGGAGCATATGCAGTTATTAACCGTATGGCAAAAGACAATGTTGTTTTAGCTCAATATGGTTATGGAAGAACTGACGGTGCCGATGGAAGAGTATGGCCTTGGGTATTTAATGCTGCAAGTCACTACTGGTCGCAGATAGCTGTTAAATTAAAATTTATGGCTGAGATCGAGGGTGGTATAGACAAAATGAAGGGCAAGAAAGTTGTGCACCTTCACATTGACTCTGCCTACGGTCGTGAGCCACTTCCAGCAATGAGAAAAATTACTTCAGACTGGGGAATGGAATTAGTTGAAATTTCAATTCCGCCTCCAGGCCTAGAGCAACAATCTCAATGGCTGCAAATCAGAAAAGAAAAACCTGATTGGGTTACTTTCTGGGGAGCAGGTTCTGGAATGAATTCAACAGCAATGACTAATGCTGCTAGAATTAATTTCCCAAGAGACAGAATGATGTATGTAACATTCGGTGCTGCCGAAGAGGATATGTATCCAGCAGGTGATGCAGCTAAGGGAACTTATGCTGTTGCAAATGCTTTACCAGGAGAATATCCATTAGTTAAAAACATCAAAGATAAAGTATATGGTTCTGGAAAAGGTAACTTAGCTGATCCAAATAGAATTGGTTCAGTTTACTGGAACAGAGGACTAGGTGCTGCTGTAATGTGGATTGAGGGTTTAAGAAATGCTCAAAAAATGCACAACAAAGTTGGTAAGGCAGTTACTGGTGCTGAGTTTAGAGATGGTTACGAAGCTATCAACATGAATGAAGCAAGAATGAAAGAGTTAGGTATTGACGGAATGTTAGCTCCATTCTCTATTTCTTGTGCCAATCATGAAGGTGCTGGTAAGTTTGCTGTAATGCAGTGGGATGGAACTAAATTCAATCAGGTAACTGGTTGGGAAGCTCCATTAGATCCTAAATTTATTAGAGGTCTAGTTGAAGACTCTGCAGCTAAATTTGCTAAAGAGAACAACATTACACCAAAAAAATGTTAATACTTAATTTAGAAATAAATTAATATTAAGTATAGGGGGAGTTTAAATAATCAAATTATTTAAAACTCCCCCTTTAAATGAAATTTAATTTAATATAAAAAGAAAGTCTAATGAGTAACAATTCAGCCAACATTCTAGATATAAAGAATATTGAAGTGAGGTATGATAATGTTATTTTAGCTTTACACGATGTATCTTTGAAAGTTACTAAAGGAAAAGTAGTAGCACTATTAGGAGCAAACGGTGCAGGTAAAAGCACTACATTAAAAGCAGTTTCAACCATGTTAGCTTCAGAAAGAGGCAAAGTTACAAATGGTTCAATTGAGTATGATGGAAACTCAATAGATAAACAAACTCCTTCTCAAATGGTTGGACTTGGAATGGTTCAAGTATTAGAGGGAAGAAGATGTTTTGGCCATTTAACTGTTGAAGAAAATATTATTTCAGGAGCTTACTCAAGAAAATTATCTAAAAGTGATATAAATCAAGAATTAGAGAAAATTTATACTTATTTTATAAGACTAAAAGAAAGAAGAAAAAGTCAAGCAGCATTTACGTCAGGTGGAGAACAACAAATGATAGCAGTAGCTAGAGCAATGATGGCAAAACCTAAAATGTTATTACTAGACGAGCCAACAATGGGGCTGGCGCCCCAATTAGTTGCTGAGATATTTAATATTGTAAAAGAGTTAAATCAAAAAGAAGGAGTTAGTATTTTGCTTGCTGAACAAAATACCAATATTGCATTAAAAAATTCTGACTATGGTTACATAATTGAAACTGGAAAAGTCATGCTGGAGGGAACGGCACAAAGTTTATTAAATGATGATAAAGTAAAAGAATTATATTTAGGTATATCAAAAAAAGGTAGAAAAAATTTTAGAGATGTTCTTAAAGAAGAAAGTTTAAAAAAAAGAAGTAATTAAAGATGGAATACGAGAGAAAATTTAAAATAGGAAAACCAATATTAGAGGTAAATAATATATCTCTCTCTTTTGGTGGTGTTAAGGCAATAACTGATACTTCTTTCAATGTACTTGAGCACGAAGTTAGAGCAATAATTGGACCTAATGGAGCTGGAAAAAGCTCAATGTTAAATTGTATTAATGGAATTTATAAACCTCAACAAGGAACCGTTTCTTTTAAAGGAAAACAAATACCTGATATTACTCCAAATATTATGGCTCAAATGGGTTTATCTAGAACTTTTCAAAATTTAGCTCTTTTTAAAAGAATGTCAGTTTTAGATAATATTTTAGTTGGCAGAAAACTTCACACAAAAACAAATTTTCTTGAGGTCGCTTTACAACTTCCTAAAGTTAAGAAAGAGGAGAAGTTAAATAGAGATAGATCTGAAGAGATAATTAGTTTTTTAGAGATTGAGGATATTAAAGATACACCAGTTGGAAAACTTCCCTATGGATTGCAGAAAAAAGTTGAATTAGGTCGAGCTCTGGCAACCGACTCCTCAATAATTTTATTGGATGAGCCAATGGCTGGAATGAATGTTGAAGAAAAAAGAGATATGTGTAGATTTATTTTAAAGGTAAATGATGAACTTGGTACAACAATGGTTTTAATTGAGCATGATATGGGAGTAGTGATGGATATCTCAGATAGAGTTGTCGTGCTTGACTACGGTAAGGTTATTGGAGATGGAACACCGGATGAAATAATGGCAAATCAAAAAGTAATAGACGCTTATTTAGGAGTAGCACACTAGGATAATTATATGGTTGAAGAATTACTATTTTTCATGGAAGTTTTGGTTGGCGGTTTGCTTGCTGGCACTATGTACTCTCTAGTTGCTTTAGGATTCGTCCTAATTTTTAAAGCTTCAGCAACGTTTAACTTTTCACAAGGAGCTATGGTTTTTTTCTCAGTGCTTGCCTTTTGTGGTTTCATGCAAGATTTTAACATCCCTTTTGTACTTGCATTTATTTTAGCTGCTCTTTTAATGGTAGTGGTTGGTTTATGTACTGAAAGATTAGTTTTAAGACCTTTGATGAATGCAAGCGAGGATACAGTATTAATGGCCACAATCGGTCTAGGGTATGTTTTAGAAGGACTTGCTCAAGCAGCATGGGGAGTTGAAGTAAGAAGGCTTGATTTGGGCATAGGAGACTTTCCAGTGCCATGGATCGCAGACAATTTAAAGCTATTCATAAGTGCGCTTGATATTTTTGCAGGACTGGTTGCAGCTTTTATGATTATTGGTTTATTCCTTTTATTCAAATATACAAAAATTGGTCTCGGTTTGAGAGCTGTAGCAGATGATGCAGGTGCTGCTAGTTCAATAGGTATACCTTTAAAACATATTATGTTATTAGTTTGGTCAGCTGCCGGAGTTGTAGCTTTAGTTGCTGGGTGTATGTGGGGTGCAAGAGCCGGTGTTCAATTTGCTCTAGTTGATTTAGCATTAAAAGCTTTACCAGTCTTAATTATAGGTGGTTTCTCATCTATTCCAGGTGCAATTGTAGGTGGCTTAATTATTGGTGCAACAGAAAAAGTATTAGAAGTTTATATTGGACCATTTTTTGGAGGAGCAATTGAGGGATGGGCTCCTTACGTATTAGCAATATTCTTTTTATTATATAGACCAGAAGGTTTATTTGGAGAAAAAATTATTAGGAGAGTTTAATTTATGAAACCAGTTTTTATGACTTACACAAAAAAAGACCTAATTAACCTAGCTGTTTGTATGGTTCTAAGTGTATTAATAATACCAACATTTATTACCACAGAATATTGGTACACCTCCATATTAATTCCTTGGCTTTGCTTAGCCTTAGCTACAATTGGACAACAAGTTGTGATGGGTTATACGGGACAATTAGCTTTAGGAGCAGCTGGCTTTATGGCTGCTGGTGCTTTTGCTATGTTTAACCTTATTTTGCGAGTGCCTGACCTTGGTTTCGTAGGCTCACTAATAGTGTCAGGTTTGATTGCAGCAGCTTTTGGAATTTTGTTTGGACTACCGAGTTTAAAAGTAAGAGGAATTTATCTAATGGTTGCAACTCTTGCTTCACAGTTTTTTATTATATGGATGATAGATAAATTTGGTTGGTTTAAAAACTACGACTCATCAGGAATTATAACTGCACAAGATATAGTTATCTTAGGAAAACCACTTACAACTCCATTAGCTATGTATTTTGTATGTTTGGCAGTTACTACGGTTTTAACTTTACTAGCGATGAATATGGCTAGAGGTAGTACAGGTAGGAACTGGATGGCAGTTAGAGATATGGATATCGCTGCGGAGTCTATGGGGGTTTCACTATTAAGAACAAAAGTACAAGCATTTGCTATTAGTGCATTTTATTGTGGAGTTGCAGGTGCACTTTTTGCATTTTGTTATCTTAAATCTTTAGAGCCAGTTGCTTTTGATATAAAATTATCTTTTAAAATATTATTTATGTGTATTTTAGGTGGACTTGGCACTATAAATGGCGCGTTTATAGGAGCAGCATTTATTTTGCTTTTTCCAGTTTTATTAAACTCTGTAGGAAACAATGTATTTCACGGAGCTATTGATGCAACAATTATATCATCTATCGAACAAGTAATATTTGGTTTATTAATGATTATTTTCATGATCTATGAACCATTAGGAATGGCAAAACTTTGGGAGAATCTTAAGCAAAGTATAAGATTAAAATTATTTTCATCAGGTACCAAAAGTGTAAAATCCTCAGCTCAAAAAAGTGAATAAGAAGAAATTAATTTTTGCACTGATTGTAGGTATATTAATAGGTTTGCTTATTGAAAATAATTTTATAATTTCATAAAGAATTATTTTTGGCTTGGGTAAGACTTTTTCAAAATAAGTTTGTTAACAATTATTGCAAAAATAATAATTATAACTGATCCTGTAATTACAGGACTTAACAAGTAATCAAAAGATACGCTACCAATAATTACTATTATGGGATTACCTCCTGCAGGTGGATGTGTAACATTTAATAATATCATTAACCCAACTCCAAATCCTACTGCTAATGGTATTGTCAAAAAGATTGGTAATGGGACAAAGTGTAAAAAAAGTAAACCTACGATAGCTGTAACCAGATGACCAAAAAAAACATTTTTTGGTTGGGCAAATGGACTTTCAGGATATCCATAAAGAAGAACCATTGATGATCCAAATGAGGCTAATAAAAATAATCCAAACTCAGTTCTGTAAGTTAAAAATGTTAATGTTGCTATTGTTATTATAGAAAATAGAGCAGCAATAAGTGATTTTTGTAAAGTAGATTTTGAAATATTCATAATTTATTTTTTAATTGCTTTAAGGATTGTTCTTAATGGTAAAAGCAAACATTCCTTTCTATCTAAGTTTTTTTTAATAAAAATTTCTTTAAAATCTTTCCAGCGTTTATCTATATTAACCTTTACATCATCAAATAATTTTTCACCATGCGTTATAAATATCTTTATTTCTTCAATACTTATATTCTTTATTTTTCTTGAGAGTAAACTTACTGACGCTTGGCAATAAACACAAGATTTACATTGATAACCCATATCTTTGATTACATCATCTTTAATTATTAATCTTATTTCCATTTCATCTCCACACAGAGGGTTTTTATGTTTTGATTTGTGGGTAAAGTCCTCAATAATCTTATTATTATCTGTATGTGATGCTATCTCTAAAATTCTTAGATCCATATATTTCTTTTATTCAATTTTTAATGTTTTATATTTTGATTTATGGATCATAACAATATTTTACCTGTAGTACTAGCAGGAGGAAAATCCAAGCGATTTGGTGAGAATAAATCTCAAGTAAAATTAGGAGGAAAAATCCTAATAGATTATATTTTGACAGAATTGATTGATGAATTTAATGAAGTTCTTATTGTCGCGAATGATCCCATAATACATTTGTCGTCCGATAAAATTACAAAAACTGAAGATTTTGAAAAAAATCTTGGACCATTAGGTGGAATTTTTAGCTCAATGAAATGGGTAAAGGATAAAAATAAATCATATCAATGGATTGCCTCTTTTCCATCTGACACTCCATTTTTCAATAAAATTATTTTTAGAAATTTTTTGACAAAGATTAATGAAAAAGAAAGCAAATTATTCTTTATGAACTCTAATGAAAAAAGACATAATATATTTGGTTTATGGTCAATAGATTTAATTGAACAACTTAAAAAGGATTTAGAAAATGGTTCAAGAAAAGTTGAAAAGTGGGCCAATAAAATTGGAGTTAAGACTATTAATATGTCATTTGAAAAAGACGATCCATTCTTTAATATAAATACTAAAAAAGATTTAGAAAAAGCAAAAAAAATAATTAATGATTAATTACAATCAAGCTAAAAAAATTTTAAAGAAGGCAAAGATTAAAATTCTAGATGAAGAAATTTTGATAAAAGATTCTTTAAATAGAGTCATTTCAAAAGATATTTTTTCACCTTCTGATCATCCTTTATGTGACAATGCAGCTTTTGATGGTTTTGCTATAAACTCAAATGACACAAAAAATTTGAGTAAAAAAAATCCAAAAAATTTTAAAATAATTGGATCTACTTCTGCTGGTAGCAGGCCATTAAATAAAAAAATTAGAAAATTTGATACTGTTGAAATAATGACTGGAGGAATTATTCCTCAACCGCTTAATTCTATTATACCGATAGAAAAAATTAATTTTTATCCTGATAAAAAAAACCCAAAATCAATTGTAATTGACAATAAGATTAATCAATTTAACCATATTCGTTTTAAAGGATCTGATTATAAAAAAAAACAACTGGTTATAAAGAAAGGATCAATTATACAGTCAAATCACATTTTAGCTTTAAAAACGTTAGGTATCAAAAAAATTAAAGTTAAAAAAAAACTAAATATTTTATTTTTTTCAACAGGTAATGAAATTTCTAATTCCAATACAATTCCAATTTGGAAAGTAAGAAACTCAAATAGCTATTACATCGAAAGTTTGAAAAATAATTTTTTATTTAACTTTAAAAATGGTGGAATTTTAAAAGATCATCATCAACATCATTTTAAATCTAAAATTAATAAAATGTTAAAATCAAAAATAGATATAATTATTACATCTGGAGCTGTCTCAGCTGGAAAATTTGATTACATACCAAGTGTTGTTAAACAATTTAAAACCTCATATTATTTTAAAAATGTAAATATAAGACCAGGAAAACCAGTTTTATTTGCAAAAATTAATCAAAAAGCAATATTTGGTTTGCCAGGAAATCCAATTTCATCTGCTGCTTGTTTCAGGTTTTTTGTTTATCCCTTTATCGAAAATATCTTAAATCTTCATCATGAAAAACCGGTGAAGGCTGTTTTGAAGAATAGTTTTGAAAAAAAGAAAAATTTTACAAGATTTATAAAAAGTAAACTAAACACAACTGTAAATGGTAAATTAGAGGTAAAATTATTACCTGGCCAGGAGTCTTTTAGAATAAACTCTTTTGTTAGATCAAATGTATGGGGCGTACTACCTCAAGGGCAATCCAAATTTAAAAAAGGTCAAATTATTGATTGTTTTTTCCCAAACTATTCAAATAAAATTTTAGATTAAAGATCTCTAATTTTGTTGTAGTTCTAATTTTTTAGAATTAATCTCCGGCAATGTTAGAATTAAAAAACCCTAAAGTTGCTGTTCCCGTTGTTTTATTCGCAGGAATTCTATGGTCATTTGGTCCATTAGTAGTTCGTTATATGGATAATCCTAATCAAGTGCCTTGGCAATATATATTTGGAAGAGGGTTAACTATTTTCATTATTCTTAATCTTTATTTGTATTTTGAAGAGGGAATTAAATTTTGGAAAAATTATTTAAAGATAGGTAAATCAGGTATTTTAGGTGGATCTGGACTTGGAATTGCTATGATATCATTTATCTATTCTATTACAAACACAACAGCAGCAATTACATTATTGTGTTTAGCTGCTATGCCATTCTTTACTGCTTTATTGGCATTTATTTTTCTTAAAGAAAATATTTCAATAAATGTTTGGATATCAATTGTTATTGCAACAATAGGTATAATTATTATGGCTTTCGGTAATACAGGAGAAAACTCTCTTATTGGATTTATTTTTGGAATAACTTCTTCTGTTGGTTTTTCAGTTTTTTCAGTTACCTTGAGATGGAGAACTGAAACACCTAAATTTACAACAGTTGCTTTTGCTGGTTTGTTTTGTTTTGTATTTGCAACAATAATGATTTTAATTAAAGGACAAGTTTTTTTTTCAACAAGCTACAATAGTTCTTTATTTTCTTTACATGGCACATTGGTTTGTCTAGGTTTAATTTTGTACTCTATTGGCTCTAAAGCTATTCCAGCTGCTGAATTAACTTTATTATCTTTAACAGAGGTAATTGGTGGAATTTTTTGGGTATGGTTACCTTTATTTGGAATTAATGAGGTGCCTGATACAAATACCATTATTGGTGGCTTCTTTTTATTCATATCATTATTTTATTACAGTTTAATTATGAGATGGAATAAAAGATATATCGGACTAAATTAATTTCTTAGGAGAAATAAATGGAAAGACCTGATTTTTTTACATTAAAAAATGGAGAAAAAGCACAACTCCCTTTTTCAAAAGAAGAATATAATCAAAGAGTAAGCAAATTAAGGCTGGTAATGGACAATAGTAATCTGGATATGATTATTTTAACATCTATGCATAATATTGCTTATTACACAGGATTTATTTATTGTTCTTTTGGAAGACCCTATGGGTGTGTGATAACTAAAAATAAAATTTTCACTATTTCAGCAAATATCGATGCAAGTCAACCTTGGAGAAGATCTCATTGTGATAACATAATTTATACTGACTGGAAGAGAGATAATTTTTTAAAATCTATTGTTTCAATAATTGGAAGAGATGAACCGCCAAAAACTATTGGTCTTGAGTATGACCATATATCTTTAGATTTGAGAGAAAAAATAGGGTCTATCTTTTCTTTTTCTATCTTTAGTGATGTTGCTAAAGATTTAATGCACTTGAGAATGATTAAATCAAATGAGGAAATATCGATAATTAAAAATGGTGCAAGAATTGCCGATCTTGGAGGTGAAGAAATTGTTAAGAACATTAGAGAAGGCAATACAGAATTAGAAATTGCAATTGCTGGAAGAGATCGTATGGAAAGAGAAATAGCAAAATCATTTCCAGATGCAGAATACATGGATACTTGGGTTTGGTTTCAATCTGGAGTTAATACAGATGGAGCTCATAATCCAAAAACTAATAGAAAACTTCAAAAGGGAGATATTCTTTCCTTAAACAGTTTTCCAATGATTTCAGGTTACTATACAGCTCTTGAGAGAACATTGTTTTTAGATCATGCAGATGATGAGTCATTAAAAGCATGGGAAGCAAATATTAAAGTTCATAAACGTGGATTAGAATTAATAAAACCAGGAATTAAATGTTCAGATATTTGTCATGAGCTAAATGAATTATTTGCAGATCTTGGATATCTTCAATATCGTACTTTTGGTTATGGACACTCATTTGGAGTATTATCTCATTTTTATGGTAGAGAAGCTGGATTAGAGCTTAGAGAAGATATTGATACAGTATTACAAGAAAATATGGTTATCTCTATGGAGCCAATGATAATGATTCCAGAGGGGAATCCAGGTTCTGGCGGTTATAGAGAACATGATATTTTAGTTATTGGAAAAGAGAGTGCTGAGAATATCACTAAATTTCCATTTGGCCCTGAGCATAATATTATTAAAACATAGTTTATTATGAGTGAGAAAAAAAAGATTGTTAATAGTTGGAATGAGTGGGATCCTTTAAAGCATGTAATTGTAGGACGTGCAGATGGAACTTGTATTCCAGCCCCTGAACCTGCACTTGACGCAAAAGTTCCAGAAGATAGTGATATGAGAGGTAAATTTGGTCCTAGAACTCAAGATACTGTGGATAAAGCAAATGAGCTTTTAGACAATTTTTCTAACATGCTAGAAAAAAAAGGAATTAAAGTTGACCGACCAACTCCAATAGATTTTAATCAAAAAACATCAACTCCTGATTGGGAGTCTGAAACAATGTTTGGTTGCATGCCTCCAAGAGATGTTTTGTTAACAGTTGGTAACGAAATTTTAGAGGCAACAATGAGTTATCGTTGTAGATGGTTCGAGTATTTGTGTTATAGGCCTTTAATTAAAGAGTATTATAATCAAGATCCTAATATGAGGCACGAGTCTGCTCCAAAACCAAGACTAACAGACGCAGATTATAGAAAAGATTATTTATCAGAAAAAATTGGAGTTCAAAAAAGATTAGATTGGACTGAAAAGAAATACTTTGTAACCACAGAAGAAGAGCCGTTATTTGATGCTGCAGATGTTTTAAGATTTGGAAAAGATTTAGTAGTTCAACATGGATTTACAACAAATCTAAAAGGAATTGACTGGTTAAAAAGACATTATAAAAATCACAGAGTTCATGCTGTAAACTTTCCAGGAGATCCTTATCCAATTCATATAGATGCAACATTTACTCCAATAAAAGAAGGTTTGATTATCAACAATCCCCAAAGAAGGTTACCAAAAGAACAAAGAAAATTATTTGAAAGTAATGGGTGGGAAATTATTGATAGTGCACAACCAGCTCATAATGAGCCACCACCACTTTGTTATTCATCAACTTGGCTATCAATGAATGTTTTAGTTCTCGATCCTAAAACAGTATGTGTTGAAAAAAGTGAAATTTATCAAGCTGAGCAACTAGATAAACTTGGAATGGAAGTAATTCCAGTTGAACTTAGAGATGCTTATGCTTTTGGTGGTGGACTACATTGTTGTACTGCCGATGTTTATAGAGAAGGAATTTTAAAAGACTATTTTCCAAAACAATAATATTATTGAAATTAAACAAAAAAAAACTTAAAAATTTTAATTAGGATTTTGTTTTAAAAATTCAATATATTTTATTACTTCATCAATTTTTTCATCAGGAATATCTTTATAACTTACATTAAACTGATCCTTCACACATATAGCAACGTGAGCATAGGGATTTCTTCCCCTAGGATGATTTGGATGGTCAGGCAGTCTTCCAGCTAAATAATCACCAGCTTCTTGAATAATTTTCCAGAGCCTGCTTGTATTTTCTTTGTTCATTTCAGTCAAAATTCTATTTTATCTTTTTTCATAGTCTAGTTTGTAGTTTAGTTTAATGTATAATAAATAAGATGAGTTACGTTTCAAATGAATTAACTGTAATAATAGTTCTTTTTGAGGAAAATGATGATTTAGTTATTTCCTCTTTAAAAAATTATCAAAATTTTAGAGTTATAATTGTAGATAATGGAAATAACTATAATCTTAAAAAAAAAATAGAGAAAAAATTTGATATTCAAAATTATATTCTTAATTCAAAAAATGTTGGATTTACAAAAGCAGCAAATCAGGCGATTAAATTATGCAAAACAGAATATATTTTAAGCACTAATGCAGATTGTCTTATTGAGGAAAAAGGAGTACTAAAACTTCTTGATTGTCGAAAAAATTATAAAGATTGTTTTATAACAGCTCCCACATTTTATGACGATAACTTTAATTTAGCATATAACGCCGATTATTTTGAAGAAAAAAATATTCCAAAAAAAATATTGTATTTAGAGGGAGATATTTGTGTTGATCAAGTATTAGGATCTGCATTTTTATTTAAAAAAAAAGATATAGAGGATATCAATTTTTTAGATGAAAACTTTTTTATGTACTTTGAAGATAATTATTTGTGTCAAATCGCTAAAAGAAAAAAGAAATCGGTAATTCAAGTTTTTGATGTAAAGGCTAAACATGTACACGGTAAAAGTAAGGTTAAAAATATTTTTAAAAGAACTTTTATTAGACATTATCACTTTACTTTTGATCAACTGTACTATTATTATAAAATAGGTTTAAAGGATGAAAAGTATAATTATCTTAAAAAAAAAATAATCAATTATTTTATAAAGATGATTCTAAATTTAATTATTTTGAGATTAAATAAAAGTATTTATTATTTTTCATTGATAAAAGCTTTTTATGATTTCAATAAATTAATTAAACACATATCAAAAACTTAGCTCGAATATTAATTTTGATTATTAACTTAATCGTCCTAGGTAATTAACCATCACTACACCAATTATGATCAATATAATTCCAATTATTCCATAAATATTTGGAACTTGATTGTATCTAAGTAGAGCAAATAAAACGACCCCAGTAACTGTTAAACCACTATAGGTTGAATATGCAAAACCAACAGGAAGGGAATGCATTGCTTTTGCGATACAAAACATAGTTACACACATAAATAAAATACATAAAATTGACGGGGTTAATTTAGAAAAACCTTCAGATACTTTTGCAAAACTATTTGAAGCTATTCCACAAGATATTCCAACAAATAGAAATAAATATCCAAAAAACGGTTTCATAATTTTAATGAAGAAAAACATTGTTTATTCATTAGACAAGAATATCAAATTAGAAAATATTTACTATTTTATTATTTAATCTTCAATAAAATAGTCTATTAAATCTTATGGTTAAATTAAAAAAATTAATTATTGCTTGTGATGGTGAGTCAGCAAGCGGCAAAAGTACAGCTGCAAAATTAGTCTCAAAAAAATATAAATTACTACTAATTAATTCTGGTTTACTTTACAGGTATTGTAGTAAGCTTATTATTCAAAAAAAACCTAAAAATATTATTTTTTTTTTAAAAAAAAAATTTAAAAACATCTCTTATAAAAAAATTGCAAAACAGAAACTTCATTCAGAAAATATTTCAAAACACGTAGCAGTGCTTGCTAAAAATAGGGAAGTTAGAAAAATTGTAAATCGGTTTCAAATGAAAATTATTAGAGCCAATAATAGAATTTGTGTTGAAGGTAGAGATATTGCAAGTAAAATTTTAACTAAAAACCCAAAGTATGATGTGGCTTTCTACTTTAAATGTAGTTTAAAAGTTGCTGCTTATAGAAGATGGCTAGATATAAAAAAATCTGTCCCATTAAAAGAAGTTAAAAAATCTCTTAGAATGAGAACTAGTTTAGATAAAAAAAGAAAAAATAGCCCTTTAATTAAAGTAAAAGATGCAATTTTAGTTAGAAGTGACCAACTTAATAAAAAAGAAGTTTTGGTTAAAATGTCTAAAGTAATTGATAAAGTTTTAAGAAATTAATATTTATTTTCCTCCAAAGATTTAACAACGCTCTCATTACTTTCTTCTATCGTAGTTTTTGGATCTTGAATTGGTTCAGTTTGTGGGTTTAGCTCAATTCCAGCTGGAGTAATTGTTTGAGGCATTGCAACAAATTGTGAGTCTGGATTATCAACTGTTTGTCTCACTCTCATTCTATATATTCCGAAAACTCCAATCACAGAATGAAAGAAAAATAAAAATATAAAAAATCCGTTTGATCCGACTATATCCATAAATATTGAACATAAAAAAGGTCCACTCATTGCACCTAATCCAAACACGAATTGGAGACCTGCACCAGCAGCAACAAATTTTTCCTTTGGTATATAATCATTTGTGTGTGCTAAGATTAATGAAAACATTGGTAAACTACAAAAAGAAAAAAGTATTAAAAAAATATAAAACCAAGTTTTACTAGTTGCTAAACCTTCTGGTAAATACATTTGTCTTGAGACTAAAATTGCAAAAAGTGCAAATAATGCTGCACCAAAAGTTGAAACAACTATAACTAATCTTCTATCATACATGTCAGATATTTTTCCAACTGGAAATTGTGAAATAGCTCCAGAAACTGCTAATAAAAATGTAACAATTGATATTTCTAATATCGTAAAATTCATTGAAGTTGCATAAACTGCCAATAAAGTAAACAAAGCAGATTGTATAGTTCCATAAAAAAAAGAACTTACCATTCCAAATGGAGAAGCTTCATAAAGCTCTTTCAATGTCATCGCTTTAATTCTTTTAAAGGTAGGAGGTTTTTTTTTAGTTAATAAAATAGGAATAAGAGCAGCTGATGTAATTACAGATATTAATATAAAAGGTTGAAAATTTTTAGGACTACTAAAGTTAAGTAAAAACATACCAAAACCCATTGCTCCATAAAGGATGACCATATAGATGGATAGAACACTTCCTCTATTTTTATTGCTTGATCTGTCATTAAGCCAACTTTCAGCAACTGTGTAAATACAAACCATACTTATTCCGGTTAAAACCCTTAACAAAAACCAAACAAATGGATTAATTAATATAGAGTGAACTAAAATAACTAATGATGCTAATGATGCAAATGCTGCAAAAACTCTTATATGACCTACCCTCGAAATTATGTTTGGAATTGTAGCTGCACCAACAAAGTAACCTACAAAATAACCAGACATCATAAAGCCTGTAGAAGTTAGACTAAATTCCTCTTGTACCGCTCTAACACCTAGTAGGGAGCCTTGAAAACCGTAGGCCATCATAATGAACCCCATTCCTAAAAATAATGCCCACGAATTTTTTAATACTTTATTCATTTGAATTGACATCTATTTCTGATTTGTGGCTAAATCAAGTTATTTTAATTTTAGTTTTAAGATTTTTTAAGTTTAAGAAATGAGTGGATAGCAATAGTTAAGATGATAATCACCCCCCCTTGAAGAGTCTCTATACTTGGTTGTTCATTGATTATTAGCCAAACCCATATTGGTCCAATAATGGTTTCTAGTAGGAAAAATAGATTAACTTCCGCAGCTGGTATAAATCTAGGAGCGATAGTTACTAATACAAAAGGTATTGCTACACATAGAATGCACATCAAAGGAACAATAATTAGGTCTTTATTTTCTAGCACAAAACTCTCTATAAAAAATAAAGCAAAAGTTGCTACAAATAATTTACCAACAACAGCGGCAGGAACCAGATTTTTTGATTTTGCTGACCTTATAGTAACAGCACCTATTGCTAACCCTATTGCAGTAATAAATCCTAAAATATCTCCATAAAAATTACCCAATTTTAGAGAGTCAAAAAAGATGTAGATTATAGCTAAAAAAGTAATAATTATTGAGATCCAAGTTTTTTTGTCAGGAGGCTCTTTTAGAAAAATTGCACCGAGAATTGCGGACAACATTGGAGCAGTAGCAATCATTACAAGTGTGTTTGCTACATTAGTGTTCTGAATTGAAACTACAAAAGTAATATTTGTTACACTAAATGTGCCTACATAAATAAGTCCATGGTAACCACTTGTAAAAAGTATCTTAAAAAAATTTAATTTATAAATTAATAGCATTCCAAAAAAAACAGTAAAAAATGGAATGATTCCCCTATAAAAAACTAAACCCCAAGTATCAACATTAGAAAGTCTTATAAATAAAGAGTCGGGAGTAATAAATATTACAGCTATAAAAGCAAGTAACGAACCTTTTTGTTGATCTGATAAATTATTCACTGTTTACTAATAAATCTAAATCTAATTATTTGAAGCAGAACTAAGTAAAGATAGTTGAGTAATTTTATCATCTCCTAGCTCATCTATAGGTTTTACCGGATAATCACCAGTAAAATAATGATCTGTTAATTGAGGATAATTTTCATTTCGTTTATCAAATCCAATTGCTTTATACATTCCATTAATCGATAAAAACTTTAATGATTTTGCACCAATATATTCACAAATTTCATCATTTGTTTTATTAGCAGCTAATAATTCCTTTTTAGTGGGTGTATCAACTCCATAAAAATCTGGATATCTAATTTCAGGACAAGCAATTCTAACATGCACTTCTTTAGCACCGGAATCATAAAGCATTTTTACTATTTTATGCGATGTTGTTCCTCTAACAAGGGAGTCATCTATTAAAATTATTTTTTTATCTTTTATAGTAGTTTGGTTTGCATTAAGTTTTAATTTAACCCCTAAACTTCTTATTTTTTGACTTGGCTCAATAAAAGTTCTTCCAACGTAATGATTTCTAATTAATCCATATTCATAATTTTTACCTAAATATTGTGCGAATCCTAAAGCAGCTGCATTACCACTATCTGGGACTGGTACTATAATATCAGCATTAATATCATTTTCTTTAGCAAGTTCTTTTCCTAAGTTTTTTCTATGTTCATAGGCAGTTTTGTCATTTAAAATACTGTCTGGTCTTGCAAAATAAATATACTCAAAAACACAGGGTTTAACTTTTTTAGGAGGGAAAGGTTTTATACTTTCTAGTTTATTATCTTCAATTAAAACTATTTCTCCATTTTCAACCTCTCTAACAAATTTTGCTCCAATAATATCTAATGCACAAGTTTCAGAGGCAAGTACATAACTATTTTTAAGTTTTCCAATTATCAGTGGCCTTATTCCATATGGATCCCTAACACCTATTAAGGATTTTTGTGTAAGCATTACCAATGCATAACCACCTTGAATTTGAAAAATTGCATCAACTACTTTATCAATAGTTTTAGCTCTTTTTGATTTAGCTATTAATTGAACAATAGTTTCAGTATCGGATGTAGTGTAAAAAATAGCTCCATCTTCAACTAGTTTATTTCTTAAATTAATGGAGTTTGTTAAATTTCCATTATGAGCAACTCCAATTCCACCAGCATTAGTATCTGCAAAAAAAGGCTGGATATTTCTTAGAGTATTGCTTCCAGTGGTGCTGTATCGATTGTGACCGATAGCATAATTTCCTTGAAGTTTTTTAAGAACTTTTTCTTTATTAAAATTGTCTCCAACTAAACCAAATCTTTTCTCAGAATAATATTGTTTGCCATCAAAAGAGACAATCCCACATCCTTCTTGACCCCTATGCTGTAAAGCGTGAAGTCCTAAAGCTGTTAAGGCAGAAGCATCTTCAATATTACTTACTCCAAAAACTCCACATTCTTCTTTTAGTTTAGGATTAAAGTTCTTCAATTTTTTCTTTAGAATCTTGGTAAGTTTTCTCATTAGGGAATTCTTTCAATAAATAATTACTACCTTTTTCTATGTATGGAAAGACATAAGATTTATTCAAATTTATTGGCCATTTATCATAGTTATACACGATATGAACACCAGAAAATATACATATTGAAATAATATATGCTCTCAAAAAACCAAAGAAGAATCCAAAAACGGTATCCAAGCTACCAATGCCCGTGTATTTAATAGCTTTACTAATACCTCTATTAATCATTAAAACTAAAAAGATAACTATAATAAATATAGATACACCAAGAACTATATCTAAAACATATTCATTATCTATAACATCTTCGAGATGTGGTTTTATCCTTGGGAAAATAATTAATGTGATTACATAAGCAAATAACCATTTTGCCATTGATAAAATACTTAAAACAAAACCTTTTTTATAACATTTAATTAACGATAAAATTGTTATTACTAAGTAAATTAAATCTATAATTGAAGTTTTATGATAAAAATTCCCTAGGATTTCAAACATCAATTATTTTCCAAAAGGTTTAACGATCAATATTAAAGAGGGAAGCAAAGTTAGCACTGAAATCATTGCTAACAACATTGCAAGGCCAGTAAATACCCCAAAGTAAATAGTTGGAATAAATTTAGACAAAACAAGAATTGAAAAACCAAATACAATAGTAATTGAAGTATTTAATATCGCAGTTCCTACAGTTGAATGACATATTTTTAAAGTTTCTTTATAATCTTTAATTTTTCTAAACTCTTCCTTAAATCGATAAATATAATGGATACTATTATCTACAGCAATTCCAATAGTAATTGCTGCAATTGTAATTGTCATCATATCAAGAGGAATTCCAAGTATTCCAATGATTCCCAATATAAAGAAAGCAGCAATAAAATTTGGCACAACTCCAATTAATGATAATTTGACATTTTTAAATAAGATCAAGAACATTGCAAAAATTCCAATCATTACAAGTCCCAAGGTTAAAATTTGTGATTTAAATAAACTTTGTAAAAGATTATTAAAAAGAATTAATACACCTGCTAATTTATATCGATCTTCCTCTATTCCAAGCTTATTTTGAAGATCAAAATTTATTTTATTAATTAAATCATTTCTTCTTAGATTTTCTTGCGAGTCGATTATTCTTAAGTTAATCCTAGCTTCGTTGTCTTCAATTGAAATATAAGGATCAACAATTTCTATTTTGATACTTTCTGGAATTTTAGAGTATAAAACACCCATTTCCAAAGTGCCTAAAGGTTTATTATTATTTAATTGAGTAGCAACATCAATTATAGATGAAAAAGATAAGACTTTTCCTACTTGAGGTAGATTATCTAGATAATTGTGAACACTCGCAATTGTATCAATTTTATCTTTTGTAAACCAATACTTTTCTTCATCTTGTTCACTATCTTCTTCCCAATCATCAAATCCGTCATCATCTTCAATATTTTCTTTTTTAGCTTCTGGAAATTTTAAGATAACTTCAAGAGGAGTTGTTCCTCCTAGCTGTTCATCAATTAGTTTCATTCCTTTATAAATTTCGGTTTTTTTACTAAAATAATTTATAAAACTATTTTCAACTTCTAATTTGTTAATTCCAAATACACTAAGACCTATAATTGCAAATGTTATAACAAATATAGGTTTTTGATAGTTAAGCGATAAGTTTCCTAAAAATTCAGTAATTTTTGAACCTTCTTCTTTTTTAACGGATGTATTTTTTGTGGGAGTAAAATTTAATAAAGTAGGAAGTAGAGTAAAAGTAATGATGAATGAAGTAATTAACCCAAAAGTCATCATCCAACCAAAATCAATAATTGGTTTAATTTCACTAAAAATTAAAGATAAAAATGCAATGATTGTTGTAATAGCGGTGTAAAGAATAGGCCAAAACATTTTAGCAGTCGTTAAAGTTAAAATTTCTAAATTAGTTTTTGATAAATTTGATTTCTTAAGTTGTAAAAATCTTGTGCTCATATGAATATTCATTGCCATTGTTAAAATCAACATTAATGCAATAAAGTTTGAAGAAATCACGGTTACTTTCCAGCCAAGCAAACCTAATAAACCCATCATTATAATTACAGAAAAGAAACAACTGCTAATAGGAACTATGATCCAAATAAGTTTTTTAAATACAAACCAGAGAGTTACGATAATGAATAATAAAACCCCCAAACCAAAAACGATTATATCACTCTTAATAAATGTCATCATGTCATCGGCAATCATTGGTATACCGCCAAGATAAATTTTTCCTATATCACTGTAACTTTTTATTACGTTCCTTATTTCTAGAATATTATTATGGTTTTGTTTTTTTATTTGATCACGATATCTTTCAATTTCCTCTCTGGATTTATTTTCAATATCTTCTAATTGTTGATTTTGTTTAATATTAACAATGATACCACTTGTTTTTCCATCTTCACTTATTACAAAATTTCTAAAAACAGGACTGTCTAAAATTTCTTTAAATCCTCTGGATCTGTTAACATCTTCATCTTTAAGAGTTTTGAAACCTTCCAATCTTTCTTGAAGAGGAGCATCTGAATTACTTAAAAGTGGGATATCTAAAAGTGTGATAACACTATGAACCCAATCTAAACTTTGAATTTTATACTTGAGACTTAATAAATTATTAATAGAGCTGTCTGTGACCATTCCCTCATTTGGAGTATATGTTAGAACTAAAAATTCTTTTGACCCATATCGATTAGTGATTTCCTTTAAATATTCAAGATCAGGATCTCCTTCAATTAACAAAGTCTCAGAAGAAGCATCTAATCTAAAATCCTTTGAAAAATATCCAAAACTAAGGAGTGCAATTAGTAATATTGCAAAAACAGATTTTGGTTTTTTTAAAATTGTATTTTCATACAAATGAGCAAACATATGATCTTTTATATTTGAAATTAATTAGTTTGAGTATCTTTAAATTTAGTAAATCTCTCTTCAAACTCAAGGGTTACTTTACCAATGGGACCGTGTCGTTGTTTCCCAATTATAATTTCCGCTAAATGAGCCACTTCATTCATTTTAGCTTGCCATTCAGCATGTTCCACTGTTGCTTCACGAGGTTCTGTTCTTTGTAAATAATATCCCTCTCTATAAACAAACATTACCACATCAGCATCTTGTTCAATTGATCCTGACTCTCTTAAGTCTGCCAATTGAGGCTTGTGATTGTCTCGTTGTTCAACTTGTCTTGATAACTGTGATAAAGCAACAACAGGAACTCCTAATTCTTTAGCAACAGCTTTAAGTCCTTGGGTGATTTGTGATATTTCTTGAACTCTTCCATCTTTATTATATGTAGTGCCCCTCATTAATTGAATATAATCAACAATAATCATATCAAGACCATACAATCTTTTAATTCGTCTAGCTCGATTACTCATGGCAGCAATACTAATTGCTGGAGTTTCATCAATGAATAGTGGTAGTTCAGCTATATTTTTTGAGGTCTCTAGAAAATCGTCAAATTGTTCATCTGATATTCTTCCTCGCCTTATATCATTTGAACCTATCCTAGCTTGTTCAGATAAAATTCTAGTTGATAATTGTTCAGAAGACATTTCTAATGAAAAAAATGCAACAGAAGATTTTTTTCCATTATCTTGAATATTTTTTGCAGCATTAAAAGCAATATTTGTGGCTAAAGATGTTTTACCCATTGAAGGACGGCCAGCAATAATTATCAAATCTGATTGGTGCAATCCTCCAAGCTTATCATCTAAATCTCTTAGACCGGTTGGGACCCCAACAATCCCACCTTCATTTTTATAAGCAGCTGAAGCCATTTCAATTGTTTGTCTCATGGCATCATCAAATTTAACCAAAGATGAATTAAAAGATCCTTTTTCTGCAAGATCGAATAATAATTTTTCAGAATTTTCAATTATATTTTGACCATTTGTATCAAGGTCATTTATTTTCGCACTATCAATTGTTTGCTCAGAAATTTTAATTAATTCTCTTCTTACAAACATGTCGTAAATTATTTTTGAATATTCAATAGACTGTCTAACCGAAGTAGAGAACTTTGTAATTTTAACTAAATATTCAGGAACATCTAAGTCATCTTTTTCATCTTCAAAGTAATTTTTTAAAGTAATAGGATTTGCAAGCATACCTTTATAAATTAAGCTTTCAATTGCACTATAAATTTTTTGATGCATTGGATCAAAAAAATTAATACTAGAAATAATAGTGCTTATTTCATCAAAAATTTCATTTGTAACTAAGATTGAACCGATTACAGATTGTTCAGCTTCTATGTTATTTGGAAGCTCTTTAAATTTGTCCTTAACAATACTAAGATTATTTTCCATAAAATTAATTTATATGAAAAATTATTATTAGATATTTAAAAAAAATATTGTGGATGAAATTGTATAATTATTGAATAGTTTCAGCAGATTTAACATCTATAGTTATTTCTGCATCAACCGCTGAGTGTAAAGAAATTTTTACCTTAAACTTTCCTAATGCTTTAATTTCTTTCACGGGTTGTATCATTGAAGGCTTGATATCAATTTTATTTGTTTCTAGAATTAGTTTTGCTATTTCAGTTGGTTTTACCGAACCATATAATTCATTGTTTTCAGTGCTTAGTTTTTTTACTGTGTAAACTTTATTATTAACTTGTTCAGAAATCTTTTGGGCCTCAGATTTCTTTTCATTATCTTTTTTAGAAAGATCTGATTTTATTTTTTCTACTTCTTTAATATTCTCTTTTGAAGCATATAGAGCCTTTTTATTTGCTATTAAAAAATTTCTGGCAAAACCTCTTTTAACATCAATAACTTCACCAATTGATCCTATTCTTTTAACGTTTTCTAATAAAATAACTTTCATTTTATAATAATGCTAAATTTCGAGCTCTTTTAATTGACAATGATAGCTCTCTTTGTTTTTTTTGACTTACGTTTGTAATTCTTGAAGGTAAAATCTTACCATTTTCAGACATATATTTTTTAAGTAGTTTTATATTTTTGTAATCTATTTTTGGAGCACCTTTAATAGACAAAGGACAGCTCTTTTTAAATTTATACTTATTGGGTTGAAAAATACTTAGTTTTGCAAAGTTACTTTGCCTGCCTTTTTTATTTGAGTTTTGTCTTTGTTTCTTTGGCATAATTAATTTGGTATTTTATCTTTTTTTTCATTGTCTTCTCTTTTAGCAAAATAATTTGTATCTAGATCAAGATCTTTAACTTTAACTGTTAAGTATCTTAGTAATTTTTTGTCAATTGCTTCATTTTTTTCTAATTCTTCAACAACTTTACCTTGGCCTTTAATTTTGAAATGTATGAAGCTACCTTTTTTATTTTTTTTAATTAGATAAGATAAGTTTAATAGTCCCCAGTTTTCAGTTTTTACTACCTCCCCATCAAATTTTTCAATAATTTTAGAGTATTTTTCTGTTAATTGTTTAAGCTCACTAGGTGAAGCGTCTTGTCTAGCTATAATAGTATGTTCGTATAAATTCATTTAAATTCTTTAATAAAAAGTGAGGATATACTATTATAAGACTTCAATTACAACACTAAAAAGGGCAATAATTAAATAATTTTTATATGTTTTCAGTAATATTTCCAGGGCAGGGTTCTCAGATTGTAGGAATGGGAAAAGAGTTTTTCGAAAAGTTTGATCTTGTGAAAGATTTGTTTAAGGAAGCTGATGATGTGCTTGGTGCTTCTTTGTCAAAGACTATTTTAGAAGGACCAAAAGAACAATTAGATTTAACAGCCAACACTCAGCCTGCAATTTTTTTAATTAGTTACTCTATTTTTCAAGTTATTAAAAAAGAGTTTGATATTGACTTGCGCAAAGCAAAATATTTTGCTGGACATTCTTTAGGTGAGTACTCAGCTTTAGCTTGTTCGGGATATTTAGATTTTAAAGATACAATCAATATTTTAAAAAAAAGGGGTGATGCAATGCAAAATTCTGTTCCAAAGGGAGAGGGTGGAATGATAGCAGTTCTTGGTACAACAGTTGAAAATATAGAAAAAATTTTGGAGAAAAATAAAACTAATTTTTTAGTAGAAATTGCAAATGATAATTCTGTAGGGCAAATCGTTTTGAGTGGAAAAAATACAGATTTAGAAAAATGTAGTTTGATTTTGAAAGAAAATAAAATTAAAAATATTAAACTTCCTGTTAGTGCTCCATTTCATTGTAGTTTAATGAGTAAAGCAACTGAAATAATGAAAAAAGAACTCGAAAAACTTAAGTTTCAAAAAGGATCTAATGTTTTAATTTCAAATATTACAGCTGATGAAATTTTCAATGCTGAGGAGCTAAAGGGCTTGCTAGTTAAACAAATTGAAAATAGAGTGCGCTGGAGAGAAAGTGTAATTAATATGATTAGTAAAGGTGTTGATCAGTTTATAGAAATAGGACCAGGAAAAGTCTTATCAGGTTTGGTCAAAAGAATTAATAAAGAAATTAATGTAAGCTCAATTAATAGCGAAGAGGATATTAAAAATATTAAGATATGAAAGATTTAAAAGATAAGAATATAATTGTAACAGGTGCCTCAGGTGGAATTGGAAATTCTATAATTGAAAAACTAAATGAATTTGGTGCAAATGTCTTAGCTTCGGGAACTAAAATTGAAAAACTTGAAGAATTAAAAAATAGATTTAATAAAATTAAAATATTAAAATTTGATATTTCGCAAAGTGATAAAATAGAAGAATTTATAGAAAATGCCTCAAAGGAACTCGGAGGTCTTGATTGTATAATAAACAATGCAGGTATCACTCAAGATAATTTAGCAATTAGAATGAGTATTGAAGAATGGAAAAAGGTAATTGAAGTTAACTTAACTTCAACATTTTTAATGAGTAAATTTGCTATTAAAAAAATGCTCAAAACTAAAAAGGGTAAAATTGTAAATATTACTTCTGTAGTTGGGCACACTGGTAATTTAGGTCAAGCTAATTATACAGCTTCAAAAGCTGGTATTGTTGCGATGTCTAAAAGTCTTGCAATTGAATATGCAAAAAAGAATATTAATATAAATTGTATTTCTCCTGGATTTATTAAAACTGCGATGACAGATAAATTAGATGATAAATTTAAAGAAGCAATCATATCAAAAATACCCTCAGCAAGACTTGGAGAGCCAGAAGATATAGCAAATGCAGTTCTTTTTTTAGCCTCAACCCAGTCAGACTACATTAATGGAGAAACTTTGCATATTAATGGGGGCATGTATATGGCTTGACAATCCAAGTAATTATACTAATAACAAATTTATAACAAAAAGGATCAATATGTCAGAAGATGTTTCAAGTAAAGTTAAAAAAATAGTAGCAGATCATTTAGGAATAGATGAAGCAAAAGTTACAGATGATTCTAGTTTTATAGATGATTTAGGTGCTGATAGTTTAGATACAGTAGAGTTAGTAATGGCATTTGAAGAAGAATTTGGTTCAGAAATTTCTGATAGTGAAGCAGAAAAGATTTTAACTGTTGGCGATGCTGTTAAATTTATAGAAAGTAAAGCAAATTAATTTAATTCTAAATGCCCTCAGAAAATGATGGGATAATGGTTATACTATCTTCTCCTTCCGGAGCGGGTAAAACTACTTTAATAAACCTTCTTTCAAAACAAAATAATTTTAAAATTTCAATATCTCACACCACTAGACAGCCTCGCCCCAATGAAACTCCAAACAAAGATTATTATTTTATAAATGATGATGAGTTTAAAAGGTTAATAAAAAATCAAGAGTTTTTAGAATATGCAAAAGTTTTCAATAATTATTATGGCACATCAAGAACACCTGTTATTGATAAATTAGATAAAGGTAAAAATGTATTATTTGACATTGATTGGCAGGGGGCTGATCAAATTAAAAATAAAAACTTAGATTATAAATTAATTTCATTTTTTATTTTACCACCGAGCAAAGAAATTTTATTTGAGAGATTATCCAACAGAGATATGAAAGATAAATTAATTGTTGAAGAAAGAATGAAACAATTTGAAAGGGATGTCTTACATTGGATAAATTATGATTATGTTGTTATAAATGATAATTTAGATGAGTGTTATTCTAAAATCTCTAATTTAATAAATGCAGAAATTAACAATGGTTCAAAAGACTACGATCCTGAATTTGTTAGAAGACATATTGAAAAATTAACTTCATAATTTTTCGTATTCACCTGTAAGTTTAAAATAAGTTTCAAAATCTAAATTTTGAGGTCTTAAATTAAGGTCAATTTTAAGTTTGGAAATTACTTTGCTATTTCCATCAAATAACTGATTATAAGGTTTTTTTATCATTTTTCTTCTATGCATAAAAAAAACTCTAGTAATTTTTTCTAAATTTTTTGAATTATTTAGGCTAAAGAAATTTTTTTTAGGTTTAAAAAAGAGTATACTACTATCTACTTTGGGTCTAGGTGAGAAGCTAGTTGGCTTTACATCACATATCTTTTTAATACTAAGTCTCCAATTTGCTAAAATAGATAAACGACCATAGTTTTTTGTATTGAATTTAGCCATAATTCTGTCCGCAACTTCTTTTTGAAACATGAGTATCAAATATTTAAACCAAGGATTTTCTTTAGTATTTAGAATCCATTTACATAAAATTTCTGTAGAAATATTGTATGGAAGATTACCGAAGACAATTAGCTTTTCATCTATTAAATTCTCTTCATTTATTTTTAATATATCTTCATTAATAATTTCAATCTTTGAACTAAATTTATCTTTAAGTAAATCAACCAATGTATTATCTTTTTCAATTACAATTATTTTTTTTGGATTTTTTCTTTGAATTTCATAAGTAAGATTTCCTGTTCCTGGCCCTACTTCTAAAATATTTTCATCTTTAATTTCAATAATATTTAATATCTTTTCAATAATATTTTGATCTACTAAAAAATTTTGGCCAAGACTTTTTTTTGCTTTAATCACTTATTATCTAAAAATTCTATAGCTTTTATTAAACTTTGTGGATTAGATTTATTTTTTCCTACCATTTTTTGATTAGGCCCGTGATCGGGAGTGGCACGTAAAAAGGGCAATCCCATTGTGATATTAATAGCATCATATTCAAATAAAGTTTTAAAAGGACCCAAAACTTGATCGTGGTACATCCCCAAAATAATATTAAATTTGCTTCTATTTTTTTTTAAAAATATCGTATCTGCTGGGTAAGGTCCTTTTACATTGATTTTCTTTTTAATCTTATTTTTTATTGCTTTTTTAATTATTTTTTCGTCTTCACTAAATTTTAATATAGTCTCACAATGAGGATTAAGCCCTGTAACAGCAATTTTAGGTTTAATTTTAAAATTTTTTTTAAAAAAAGAATTTATAATTTCAATTTTTTCTTCAATTAATTTCTTTGTAATTTTTTTTGCTACAAGTTTAATCGGCAAATGTGTTGTTAGAGGACAAACTGATAATTTATTATTATAAATTAACATTCCAATTTTTTTTTTTTTAAAATTTTCTGATATATATTCTGTAATACCATTAAATTTTTTATTTAAAAAATTTTTTTTATTTATAGGAGCATTAATAAATTTTTTTGTGAAACCACTTTTAATTAGTTTAAAAGCAACTTTAAATGTTTTATCAATATATTTTCGTGTGAATTCGAATTGAAGTCTTTGATTAGCAAGCACTTTATGTTCTACATCAATTAAGTTAATTGAATCATTATTTATATTAATATTTCTAATTTTATTAATATCTATTAATTTTAAATTTTTTTTTATTTTATATTTTTTCATTTGTTGCAACATTAATTTTTTACAGCAAATTAAAATTAAAGGACTTTTATATTTTTTAAATTTAATTGTTTTAAAAAAAATTTCAAAAAAAATACTTTTAGGCTCGCCGGTAACTAAAATAATTGGTTTATTTTTCATTAATTGAATAATTCATTTTTGACTTTTTGAAATAAATTTTTGAAAATTGATTTAATTGTTTATTTGTTTCTACTTGAATCATTTTTTCAATTTCTTTATTTTTATCAATTTTAGTTTCATTGACTCTAATTTCTTCAATTTTCAATATTATATAATTATTTCCTAATTTAATTGGATTTGTATATTTCTTATCTTTAATAGATTTTAATTCTTTTAATATTTTTGTAGATAAACTATTTTCATTTATCCAACCTAATTTACCTCCAAGCTTTGAACTCTCTGATATACTATAAATATTAGCAGTATTATTAAAACCAATCTCATTAATGCTCATTTGTATTTGATCAATTTGCTTTTCCAAAGTTAAATCTTTTTTTTTTACAAAAATAATTTCTGAAAGCTGATATTCTTCTTGTTTGTTATTATCTAAATTATTTACTTTTTTGATTATAGCTTCTTTATCTATCTTTAATTGATTTGAATATTTTTGATAAATTAACTCATTCCAAAACAATTCTAATTTAATTTTTTCTTTAATTTCATTTAGTGTAAAGCTATTTTTCTGTTTTAAAAACAACCTGAATTCTTCTTCGTTCTTGAAGTTAAGTTTTGAGTAAAGGTTGTTTAAATAATCCTCTACAAATAAGTTTTCATTTTCTGTATTAATAAACTTTTCTATTTCTTTTTTTTTTATAATCTCATTTATGAGAGAATTCTTTGCTAAATTCAATATTTGATTTTCACTTATATTGCTTAAGTCTGGATTTAATATTTTTAGATAATCACTCTCTTTTTTAAGATCATAATTTGTTATTATCTCATTATCTACTATAGTTACTATAGTTATATTAGCTAAAGATATTTTTGTTAAAAAAAATGATATTATAAAAAAAACTATTGTAACTATTTTTTTATGCATTATTTCTTAAGGTCTGGACTTGTTGTCTGTCCAAAGGGAATTATTGTAAGTTTTAAAAATATACTTTCATTTGGTTTTAACTCTCTGTCATCATAATAGTCTTTATTATATTCAATAGATGCTGCTAAACAATCGTTTTTATATTGATACATAAAATTGTAATATTCAGTCAAGTCAGTTGTTTTATTTTCTCTAGTTGAAAAAGATAAACTATTAGATTCATTTATAAACATTGTTGTCTCATTTGTGAAATAAGAATTTTTTGATGAAGTATTATTTTCATTTAGATAGTCAAATTTTGTAACGAAGTTATTTATTTTAAATTCCGTAATTAAATTTTCGTAACTGACATCTTTAATATTATTTTTTAATGCACTATTATATTTAGCGGTCAAAAAATCGTTTGGATTATAAATAAATTCACTAAATAAGTTTGAATTTTTTTCACCTATTTGATTTGTATTAGATAAGTCATCATTTTCATCAAATCTAAAATTATTTGCAAGTTTGAAATTAAAAATTTCTCTCGATTTTTTATTGTCAAAAATAGAATAATCGCTTCCATAAGCAATTGATAATCCCCCCTCTGTTGTCTTGTCAGACAATCTATCTATTGAATAGATATTACTTAGGTCAATTTTAATATCTTGATTTTTATTATCTTTTGTGTGTGTTGGAGCAAGTTTTAAAGAAAATTTTGGTTTTAAAATTTTTCGATAAAAATCATTTTCTTTAATCATAGGTAAAGAAGAGTTGTATTGAAAAATACTTGATAGATAAATACTTTCGTTATTTTTGTAAGTAGAATTTTTATTACTAATATTAGAATTTTTAATTAAGAATTCATAATTATTATAAAAACCATTTTTTGTTATTTTAGGATATGATTTAAAAATTAGATCATTGATATTATTTCTTTCAAAAACATTAGTGTTGTAATTTCTAATCAAAGCTTGAGATTCAAAAGTAAAGTTTCCATTTAAATTAGTTTTATTTTCAATATTTTTGACTAAATTAATCCTAGGTAATATATATTCGTACCGATCATTTTTATCTTTATTTAAATCTTCGTATACATCTGTGTTAAAACTTATCGACAAATCATCTGAATAAACATCTAAACCGAGTGAATTTTCTAAAACATTATAGTCACTTGTAATCTCATTTTCTAGTTTATCTGCCTTAAGATAGGTATCATTAGAAGTTTGTTGAATTTTTAAACTTATCTTATTACTTTCAAAATTTTTACCATCATATTCATTTTCATAATTATAAAAAAAGTGATTTTTTGAGTCTTTACCTTTTTCAGCATAATAACTAAAATCAGCAATATGATTACTATCTGAATTGACTTGTCTAAATTCTGTTTGAATTAAAATTTTTTCATCAGCATAAAATCTAGGAGAAAAAGTAGCATCTTTATTTTCTGCTAATGCTAAAAAGTAGGGTGTATTTAGGTAATTATCTGAGTTGCTTGAACTTTTGATTTGAGGAATAAGAAAACCTGATTGTCTTTTTACAGTTGGGTCTGGGTGAAAAAACTTAGGAAAATAAATTACCGGAACATCGTATACTTTTAAAAAAGCATTTTTATAATTTATAATTTTTTTATTATTATCATGTTGTATTTTTTCAGCTGTTATTTCCCAAGGAGGGCAACCATCTCGCTTTTTACATGATGTAAAAATTCCTTTAGTTAGCTCAGTTTCATTTTCTATTTTAGTAATACTATTAGCTTTTAATCTTGGTTCATTATTATTATTAAAAGATGAGCTATCAAAAACCATATCCACATCTTTACCAAATAATTTTCCTGATAAAGTATTAATATATGCTAATTCAGTTTTGAGAATATTTTTATCTTTATCTTTAAACTCAAGATTAATAACTTTTAACAAATTTTTATTAATTTCAAAAATAAAACTATCTACTAAATATACATTTTTAAAATTATCTTTTAATTTTGTTTTAGCAGTAGAATTAATTAAACCATTTTTTTGATCATAATAAATTTTTTCAGTTTCGATAACGAAATTTTTATCAGTCTGATTAACCTGGATATTTCCATTTGCTTCTATGATAGATTTTTTTTGATCAAAATTTGCATTATCAAATTTAATAATTAACTTTTTTGATTTTATTATTGCTTTACCATTTCCATTAGATCTTAATAAATCGATATCTTTAAAATATTCAAATTTATCAGCATTTATTTCTAATTTATTATCTGAAGAAAAAGCTTTTCCTTTACCAGCTATAATCTTATTTTTATCTTTAAAAATTT
>CABYXD010000004.1 GCA_902522895.1 uncultured Pelagibacteraceae bacterium | reverse complement strand
TAGTGCGTCTTCTTCACTTAATGACAAACCAGCATTTTCAACATTTCTCTCTTGATCTTGAGTAACTTTATTTGTTTTTTTAATTGTTTCGGCGCTTTCCTCTTTTGATTTATCAATTAATGCAGCAATATTATTTGGATCAAATAACTCTTTTTTTTCAAACTCCGAAACTTGTTTAACTTCTTCGTCTATTTTCTCAGGGTTTTGTTTATCTTCTTTAATTTTTTCAACCTTTTTAATTTTATCATCAGGCATTGCGACTGCATCGGGCTTAATCTTTTTAACTTTTTTTGGTGGTGCTTGTTCAGAGACTAATTTTTTTTCTTTTTCCTTAATTTTTTCAATAGTTTTTTTTGCTTTAGGTGCGAATGGAATATTAGTTTTATCAGTAATTTGAATTAGTTCGATTGACACTATTGGGGGAAGATCTATTGCTTTTTTTGCCAAAAATGGAAGGCTCATTGCTGTTATAAATATTACTATTATATGGAAAACAGAAGATATAATTAAACTCCTATTCACTTTAAAGATTACCTTTCCTTGTAAGGTTCAGATATTAATGCTACTTTTGTAAATCCAGATCCAGATAATAGACCCATAATTTCTAAAACTCTTCCATAATTTATTGTTTTGTCTCCTCTTACATAAATTCTAGTATCAGTTCTATTTTTAGAGACTGCCAAAACCTTTGCAATAATTTTTTCATATTCTACTTTGGACTCTTGAATAAAAATTTCTCCTTTTGAATTAATTGTTAAAGTCAAAGGTTCTTGTTCTTCAGGAAGTGAGTCAGCTGAACTTTCAGGAAGATCAACCTGTACACCAACAGTTAATAATGGTGCCGTAACCATAAATATAATTAAAAGAACTAACATCACATCTACAAAAGGAGTGACATTTATTTCGCTCATTGGTTCTTTTGATGAACGATTTAATTTAAAAGCCATTTTAAATTATTGTTAAAAATCTTTTTGAAAAATTTTCTAATTTTTTAGTGTACAAAATTGAATCGTTATTAAATTTATTATATGCAATTACAGCAGGAATTGCTGCTAACAGCCCTAATGCAGTTGCAAATAATGCTTCAGCAATACCTGGTGCAACAATAGCTAAACTAGTGTTTCTCGAAATTGCGATTGATTGAAATGAATTCATAATTCCCCATACTGTTCCAAATAAACCTATAAATGGAGCTGTAGAACCTACAGTAGCTAAAAAAGTAAAACCTTTACTAATTTTAGACATTTGTTTTTCAATTCCTGTTTCTAACATTGTTGTCATTCTCTCTTGTAAATCAATTTTTGATCTTTTCTTTAATAAACCTTGCATTGCATCTTTAAAAACAAGCGCCATAGGGTCTTCAGTATTTGCTGGCAAGTTATTATAAAATGATTCTGCAGATTTTGAGTTCCAAAATTTTGTTTCAAATACTTCTGTAGATAGATTAATCTTTTTAAAAAGCCTAAATTTTTCTATAATTATAGCCCATGAATAAATTGAACACGCAATCAGCAAAATAATTACAGATTTAACTATAATATCTGCGCGAATAAATAAATTTATTAAAGAAAAGTCAGCACTTGATGCTAATCCAACGGCTTGAGATGAAATATCAGCTTCCATAATGCCTTCTCACACTTAATTGTGTCATGAATTTGGCTTAAATTCTTTAGATTATTCCTCTAATTTGTAGGTTTCGTGATAAAAACTGGCGATTAATATTGCATCGGCTTTATTCGAGTCTTTTTTTTTGGAAAGCTGAGATGAAAAGTATGGAAACATTTCTATTGCTTTTGTTCTGCTTGCGTCCTTCTCTGAATTTATCAAACCAAAATATTTTTTCCATTTAGCAGGCCTAACAAAATACATTGGTAATTGCATTGCAGAACATATACCTTTTAAAATTCCAAAAGATTGTCCAAAATTGAACATGCTAGTAACTCCTTGGCCAGGCATTGCTGATACCTGCTCAATAATAACTCTAATATTATTTTTGCTGTTATTAGTTTTTTTTAAAATTTCATTATAAATTTGTGACCCATTTACTTGTCTTTTATTTTTTTTTCCATCTGTCATTGTTGGCATTTCAATAACTTCAAGTATTTTACCGTTCTCAAAAAAACAAATTGATCCAGATATTCCAGGGTCTATACCAATAATTAACATATCTTACTTTCTAAATTCAGCATTGGAATAAATATTTTGCACATCATCATCTTCTTCTAATGTTTCAAGAAAATTAATTAGGTCCTCATTTTTTTCTTTAGAAATTTCAACACTATTAAGCGGTATCCATTCAATTTCTGTTGATATGAAATTATTAATCTTTTTCTCTAACTCTTTTTTTACATTATAAATTTCATTTACAGAGCATTGAATTTCGTGAAAATCACTATTTGTTTTGCATTCGTCTGCGCCAGCATGAATAGCTAGTTCAAATACATCTTCATCTGAAATCTCTTTTTTATC
Organism: uncultured Pelagibacteraceae bacterium; assembly: GCA_902522895.1. Classification (GTDB taxonomy): domain Bacteria; phylum Pseudomonadota; class Alphaproteobacteria; order Pelagibacterales; family Pelagibacteraceae; genus Pelagibacter. The sequence goes on along the minus strand of CABYXD010000004.1, from coordinate 33,405 downwards.
TATTTTGATAATACCTATTTGATTAAAATTATGTGAAGCAGAACCCTGCGTTCCAAGACTGCCTCCAGCTTTTTGAAAGATAGTTCTTACATTTGATGCAGTTCTATTTTTATTATCTGTAAGAGTTTCAACAATTACAGCTACTTTTTCAGGTCCAAAACCCTCGTATCTTAAATTTTCAAAATTTGACTCTGTATTTATCGAAGATTTATCAATAGCTCTTTCAATATTATCTTTTGGCATATTTGCAGATCTTGCAGCTTGAATTGCAGATCTTAATCTAGGATTCATTGCTGGATCTTTATCTCCCAGTTTTGCAGCAACTGTAATTTCTTTTGATAGTTTAGAAAATATTTTTGATCTTTGTTTATCAGCTTTACCTTTTTTATGTTTAATCCCAGCCCAATGTGAATGTCCTGCCATAATTTATAAAGTATTTTTTAATTGTGCTCCAAAAATATAACTTTCTATATTTTTAGCTAGTCCGGTCTTTACATCACAATCAACTATAACTCCACTTAAAGTAGCTTCTCCTTTAGCAGGAAAGTGTTTTGAAGAATTTTCTTTCAAAAATCTGTTAATTGAGTTCTCTTTATTCATGCCAATAACTGAATTGTAATCACCACACATGCCTGCATCTGTTTGGTATGCTGTTCCATTTTCTAAAACTCTTGCATCATTGGTGGGTATATGTGTATGTGTTCCCACAACTAATGTTGCTTTTCCATCAAAAAAATGACCAATAGCATTTTTTTCACTAGTGATCTCGCCATGAAAATCCACTACTAACAAATCATAATGTTCTTTTAATTGATGAGTTTTTAAAAATTTTCTTGATACTTCAAAAACATCATCACATTTCTTCATAAAAACATTTCCCATTAAATTCAATACTCCAATCTTTAAATTATTAGAAGCTTCATAAATTTCAAACCCTTTACCTGGTGATAATTCAAAAAGATTATGAGGCCTTAAAAGTCTATTTTCTTTTTCTATAAAGCTCATAATATCTTTTTGATCCCAAACATGGTTGCCAGTTGTAATTACATTAACTCCACAACTATAAAAATCATTACAAATTTCTTTAGTTAAACCTACACCTGTGTCATCTGAATTTTCTCCATTAACTATTACAAAATTAATATTTCTTTTTTCTATTTCTGCTTTTAAATTATTCAATATTTTAGAGCATCCTGAAATACCAACTACGTCTCCTAAAAATAAAATTCTCATTAAATAAAATCTTTTTCAGTTATTACATAATCAAGTTTTTGATCATATTGATTAGTAGGTAATTTATCAATTTTTTGAAATGAAAATCCTAAACCAATTTTTATTATCTTTTTATGATTTAAAGCTTGAGACAAATATCTATCATAAAAACCGCCTCCATATCCAAGTCTGTTTAATTCTTTGTCATAAGCCACAATTGGAATTAACAATATTTCTGGATTAACTTTTTTTTTTGGTAAAGGCTCAGGAATACCAAAAGCATTAATTGAGAGTGGATCTTTAAATGACCATTGGTAAAAATTCATTTTATTATTTTTATTTATCTTGGGAAGTGAAATCAAATAATTTTTTTTTTCTAACTTTTTTAATATATTAAGAATGTCAATTTCATAATTATAAGGATAATAGCCTCCTATAATTTTTTTTTTAATTTTTTTCCTTTCTAAAAATTTAAAAATTTTATCAGGACTAATGGATTCGCTTTTAAAATATTTTTTTTTTCTTAATTGAAAAATTTTTTTTCTTATTGCTGATTTATTCACAAAAATTTTTTAAGATAATTTATCTGAGTTTGCATTATCAACAAAATTTGAAATTTCATCTGCAGCTTGATCAATTAGTTTTTCATAATTTTTTTGATTGGTTTCTATATCTAATTTCAAATTTACTTGTCTTTCATTTAAATCTTTAATTTCGTTTTCCTTTTTATCTCTATAATCATAAACTAAATTTTTTAATTCTCTAAATTTATTTGAAAGATCTCTTAACTCTGCTTTTTTTTGTTCAACTTTTTTTTTCGTTTCGTGATATTCATCCATTACCTTAACTGCTGTTATTAAAAGTAATTTATTTTCCCCCAAATTTCCAAGGTCATTTTTTAATTCATTAAATTTTTTATTTATTTGTATTAATAGTTCCTCTAGATGTTCTTCTTGACCATCGTCACACGATAATAAAAATTCTTTTCCATTAAATTTAATACTTACGTTTGCCATTTATCAATTTCCTCTAACAAAGTATCTGTTTCTTGATTTAATTCATCAATTTTTTCAGAAAACTCAATCTGTTTTTTTTGTTCTATTTTTTCTTTATTTTGCATTTCTTCCAATCTTTTAGATAAACTGTTATAATCTTCATTTAAAAGTTTATACTTATCTTCTAACTCTCCCTTTTCAATTTCTAATTGATTTTTGTTTGAATTTAAAATTTCAAGGTTATTCTGCAAATCTGGGTTTTTTAAATTTAAGTTTTTTAACTTTGTAAGTGCTAATTTTAATTTTTTTTCTTTTTCGATAACAGAATTCATATATATATTTATAATATTAAATAGAATCTTCTAAGTCTACACAGGATAATTTTTGAATAAACTTTATAAAGAATTGGCCAATTGCATTAGATTTTTGTCAATTGATGCTGTTCAAAAAGCAAATTCAGGTCATCCTGGAATGCCAATGGGAATGGCTGACGTATTAACTGTTCTTTTTAAAGATTTTTTAAATTTTAATCCAAAGAATCCAAGTTGGATAAATAGAGATAGATTTGTTCTTTCTGCAGGTCATGGATCCATGCTGCTTTATTCTCTTCTGTATCTAACAGGTTATAAAAGTGTTTCATTAAATGATATAAAAAATTTTAGACAGCTAGATTCTATCTGTGCAGGCCATCCAGAATATCATCCAAATACTGGAATCGAGACTACCACTGGTCCTTTAGGCCAAGGAATATCAAATGCAGTTGGTTTCGCAATATCAGAAGAGATTTTAAAAAAAAAATTTGGAAAAAATAAAATTAGTCATAAAACTTATGTGTTGGCCAGTGATGGGTGTTTAATGGAAGGGATAAGTCACGAAGCTTTAAGTTTAGCGGGTCATCTTAAACTTAAAAATTTAATATTACTTTTTGATAATAATTCCATATCTATCGATGGACCTACTAACTTAACAGTTTCTGATGACTACGAGAAGAGATTTAAAAGTTATGGTTGGGATTATATAAAAATCAATGGTCATAATTATAAAGAAATATTTAAGGCTCTAAAAAAAGCTCAAAACTCAAAAAAACCAATAGCCATTTCTTGCAAAACAACTATTGGTTATGGATCACCAAATAAAAGTGGTAAAGCATCGTCTCATGGAAGTCCTTTAGGTGAAGATGAAATAGTACTTGTAAGAAAAAAATTAAAATGGAATTACGAACCTTTTAAAATTCCAAATGAATTATTAAGTGAATGGAGACATATCGGAGAAAAAGCTCAACAAAAAGTAAAAAAAAATACAAATAAATATAATGAAATTTTTAATAATTATAAAAATCTAAACTCATTAAATAATTTAATAGAAAAAACAAAAAATGATTTTATAAAAAATTCAAAACCACTCGCTACAAGAAAGGCATCAGAAATGTTTTTAAGTATTGTTGCCAAATTACCAAATCTGATTGGTGGTTCAGCTGATTTAGCTGGCTCAAATAATACAAAAACTAAAGATCATAAAGAAATAAAACCTGGTAATTTTTCAGGAAACTATCTTCATTATGGAGTGAGAGAACATGCGATGTGTGGAATAATGAACGGTATCGCTCTTCACAGTAATTTAATTCCTTACGGAGGCACTTTTTTAATATTTAGTGATTATTGTAAACCATCGATTAGATTGGCGGCAATGATGAAACAAAGAGTTATATATGTATTTACACATGACTCTATTGGGCTAGGTGAAGATGGGCCAACTCACCAACCAATAGAACAATTGACAAGTTTAAGATCCATCCCAAATTTAAATGTCTTTAGACCGTCCGACATGATAGAAACTTTTGAATGTTGGCAATTAGCTCTTGAAAATAAAAATACTCCAAGCGTAATAGCTTTAACAAGACAAGGAATTAATCCTATTAGAGTAAAAAATTCTTCTAAAAATGAGTCATCTGTGGGTGGTTACGAGATTTTAAGAACTGGAAACAAAATAGCTGTATCAATTATAGCAACTGGATCTGAAACTAGTTTAGCAATTGATATTGGACATAAATTAGCCACAGATGGTATTTATTCCAAAATAATATCAATGCCTTGTCATGAATTATTTGATCAACAAAGTGAAGGCTATAAAAATAAAATATTGGGTGAAACTAAACTTGTTGTGTCTATAGAGGCCTCTGAAACAGATTATTGGAAAAAATATACAGGCATTAATGGATTAAATTTTGGAATTAATAATTTTGGAAAAAGTGCTCCATATAAAGAAATATACGATCACTTTGAATTAGATTCGAAAAGTATAATTAAAAAGATCAAAGAAAAATTATGAAGATAAAAGTTGGAATTAATGGAATGGGTAGAATTGGAAGAATGATTGTTCGCTCTATAATTGAAAATAATTATAAAAATATAGAAATTAAACATATAAATAATAAAACCAGTTCTGAAGCTTGTTCAGGCCTTATAAAATACGATTCAATTCATGGAAAATTTAATGCTAAAATAGGTTTTGATAAAAATCATCTAATTATCAACAAAAAAAAAATTTCTTTCGGTCAAGAGCAAGATTTAAAAAATATTAAATGGAAAAAGTATGATGTTGATTATGTTTTTGAATGTACAGGTAAGTTTAATTCTAAAGATAAATTATTAACTCATTTAAATAACGGTGCAAAAAAAGTAATTGTTTCGGCTCCATGCAAAAATGCTGATAAAACAATTGTTTTTGGAGTAAATCAGTCTGAATTAAAAAAAGATGATAACATTATTTCTGCTGCATCATGTACAACAAATTGTCTTGTACCTGTAGCTCATGTTTTAAATGAAAATTTTGAAATTGAAAAAGGTTTTATGACAACAATTCATGCTTTTACAAGTGATCAAAGAATTTTAGATAATTCTCACAAAGATCCGAGAAGAGCTAGATCTGCCAGCCAATCTATTGTTCCAACCTCAACAGGTGCTTCAAAAGCGATTGGTGAAATTATACCTTCTCTTAAAGGAAAATTAGAAGGCATAGCAATGAGAGTACCAACACCAAATGTTTCATTGATAGAATTGGTTTTTTGTACAAAAAAGGATTTAAGTATTGAGAAAATTAATTTAGCATTTGAAAACTTTAGTAAAAAAAATAAAAAAAAGATTCTTGAGGTAACAAAAGATAAACTTGTCTCTGTAGATTTTAATCATAATCCCGCTTCATCAATTATTGATGCTAGTTTAACAAATGTAGTAGGTAAAAATATGGGCAAAATTTCAGCCTGGTATGATAATGAATGGGGTTTTTCAAATAGAATGTGTGACATTGCAGAGTACCTTCACAAAATTTCTTAATGAATAATATTAAAGATCATGGAAATCTTAATCAAAAAAAAGTTTTATTAAGATTAGATTTGAATGTTCCTTTGAAGAATGATGTAATTATAGATCAAACAAGAATAAATAAAATTCTACCAATAATTAAATTTTTGCTGGACAAAAATTCTCGAATAATAGTAATTTCACATGTAGGACGTCCAAAAGGAAAAATAAATAAAAATTTATCTCTTAAACCAATTTGTGAAATTTTAGAAAAAAAAATTAACAAAAAAATTAAAATAATTAATGATAATATTTTTAATTTAAAAAAGGAAAATTTACTAAAAGACCCTAATCATCAAATAGTTTTTTTAGAAAATATTAGATTTTATGAAGAAGAAGAAAAAAATGATACTACTTTTGCAAAACATTTAGCAGGACTTGCTGATTTGTTTGTTAATGATGCATTTTCTTGTTCTCATAGAGCTCACGCATCCGTGTGTAAAATCACAGAATTTTTACCTTCTTTTGCTGGATTACAATTAGAAACAGAAATAAATGCTTTAAAAAAAGTTACAACTGAAATTAAAAAACCAATTACATGTATTATTGGAGGGTCAAAAATTTCATCAAAAATTGGGATAATTAAAAATTTAATACCTAAATTTGATAACATTATAATTGTGGGAGCAATGGCAAATAATATTATTAATTATAAAGGAAACAAAATAGGCAAATCAATTAGAGAAGAAAATTGTGAAATGATAATTAATGAAATTTTCAAAACTTCAAAAAATTACTCTTGTAAAATTACCTATCCAGAGGATGTTTTGGTTGGAAAAAACATGGATGATAAGTCAAAAGTCAAAGAAATAAATAACATAAAAGATGATGATTTAATCTTAGATATTGGACCCAAAACAATCAATAAAATTAAAGACATTATAGAAAATAGTGAAACGGTTTTATGGAATGGTCCAGCAGGCTATTTTGAGAATCCAAATTTTGCAAATGGTAGTTACAAAATTGCAAAAGCAATTATTAAAAAAAATAAAAACAAATCAATTTTTTCTGTTGTGGGAGGTGGAGATACAATAGCTTTAATAAACAAAATTGATGCTTTTAAAGATTTCAATTTTGTTTCAACTGCTGGTGGTGCATTTTTGGAATATCTTGAAGGTAAAGAACTTCCTGGTATAAAAGCTCTAAAATAATATGTCAGAGTTAAATAACATTGCACTTAAAATTTTAGAAAAAGGCAAAGGAATTTTGGCTGCTGATGAAAGTACTGGAACAATGACCAAAAGATTAGATGGTGTAAATGTTTCATCAACCCCAGAAAATAGATTATTATTTAGAGAAACTCTATTTAGTGCATCGAGCATGTCTGATTGTATAGGAGGTGTAATTTTATATGATGAAACAATAAAACAAAATTCATCAAAAAAAAATAAGATCCCAGAGTTAATTTCAAATAAGGGTTGTGCTCCAGGTATAAAAGTTGATACGGGTGCAAAAGTTCTAGCAGGCTCACCAGATGAAAAAATTACTGAGGGCTTAGATGGATTAAGAGAAAGATTACAAGAATATTACAAGCTTGGTGCAAAATTTACAAAATGGAGAGGCGTTTATAGTATATCTAAAGATTTTCCAAGTAAACTTTCAATACAAGCTAACGCTCATGCATTAGCAAGATATTCTGCATTAGTTCAAGAATGTAATATGGTTCCAATAGTTGAACCAGAAGTTTTGATGGATGGTGAACATTCATCAAAAGATTGCTATGAAAAAACCTCAGAAGTAATCAAAAAATGTTTTGATGAACTTTATTTACATAAAGTTGATTTGAAAGGAATTATACTCAAACCCAATATGATCTTGGCTGGCAATAAGTCTAAAGATAAAATTTCAAATGAAGAGGTAGCAAAATTAACTTTGGAATGTTTAAAAAATTCAGTGCCCTCAGAGATACCAGGAATTGCTTTTTTATCTGGTGGCCAATCGGAAATAGAGGCAACTGAAAATTTAAATTTAATAAATAAGTATAATAATACTAATTTTATAATGAGTTATTCTTATGGACGAGCCCTTCAACAAAGTGCCTTAAAATTTTGGTCAAAAGATATAAAAAATATTGAGGGCACTCAAAAGATTTTTAACCACCGAGCTAAAATGAACACACTAGCAGCTCAAGGAAAATGGTCTGAAGATCTTGAGAATTAATAGAAAAAAATTTATATATCTCATTTCACCATTAAAAATAAATAAATCTTTTTATAGTGATTTAAATAAAGTTCTTAAACAAAAAAAAGTTAGTTTTTTTCAACTAAGACAAAAAAAAGAAAGTTTCAAAAAAAAATTAATAATTGGAAAAAAAATTAAAAAGATATGTAAAAAGTTTAATGTTAAATTTTTAATAAATGATGATGTTTATCTAACAAAAAAATTAAATGCTGATGGTTGTCATTTAGGTCAAAAAGACATGAATATCTTAGAAGCTAGAAAATTAATTGGAAATAAAATAATAGGAATTACCTGTCATAACTCAATAAAATTAGCAAAAGCTGCTATAAAAAATAAAGCTGATTATTTAGCTTTTGGAGCTTTCAATATTTCAAGAACAAAAAGGGTAAAATATAAGGCTTCAATTAATTTGCTTAAAAAAGCAAGAAAGATTACAAAAACTCCAATTGTTGCTATTGGTGGTATTAATTTTAATAATTATCAAAAACTACTATTGAATAAAGCAAACTTTTTAGCTATCTCAGGCTACATTTGGAATAATAAAAAACTAAAACCAGTTAAAGCGATTGAAAAATTAAAATGAAATTAAATGCTAGTGAAATAAGAGTTGGAATGCTTTTAGAATACAAAAATGACTTATGGCAAGTTCTGAAAACTCAACATGTTAAACCCGGAAAAGGCGGAGCTTTTGCTCAAGTTGAAATGAAAAGTATGAACAAAAATACAAAGATTAATGAGAGATTTAGATCAAGTGAATCTGTTGAAAAAGCTTCATTAGAAGAAACTAAATTTAATTTTCTTTACGAAGATGAAAAAAATTATTTTTTTATGAACCCTAAGACATTTGATCAAATTGAAATAAAAAAAGATATTATAGGTGATAAAGGAAAATTATTAACCGAAAACTTAGAAGTTTCAGTTAGTTTTTATAATGATTTGCCCATTTCTGTAGATTTACCAAATCAAGTAAATTGTATAGTTGATACAACAGATGTTGCATTAAAGGGCCAAACAGTTTCATCATCTTATAAACCAGCAAAACTTGATAATGGACTGAATATTCAAGTTCCTCCATTTATTGAAGCTGGTGATAAAATTATTGTTGATACTAGAAATTTAGAATACATAAAAAAAATATAATTTGATGAATTCAATTTCAGCAAATCTAAATATAATGATTAAGGCTAGTGAAAAAGCCTCAAAGATATTAATCAGAGATTTTGGTGAAATAGAAAAATTACAAGTCTCAAAAAAGGGCCCATTAGACTTTGTGACTAATTCAGATTTGAAAGCTGAAAAAATTATTATTGAAGAATTAAAAAAAGCAAGACCTAATTATTCTATTATTAGTGAAGAAAATGGTATTGAAATTAATAAAGATAAAAATAATACTTGGATAATTGACCCTATAGATGGAACAATAAATTTTTTACATGGCATACCTCACTTTGGGATATCCATTGCCTTAAAATCAAACAATGAGATAATAACAGGACTTATTTTTGACCCTATAAAAAATGAAATTTTTTTTGCTGAAAAAAATAATGGTGCCTTTTTTAATAATCATAGAATAAGAGTATCAAAAAAAAATAAACTAAATGATTGTTTGTTTGTTACCGGAGGAAAAATAAAAAAAGATCCAGATTTATCATATAGAAAATCTGGTTGTGCTTCTTTAGATATGGCTTATGTAGCAGCTGGAAGATATGATGGTTATTTTCAAAATAATTTAAACATTTGGGATATTGCTGCAGGTATAATTTTAGTTAAAGAGGCAGGTGGAATAATTAATGAAATTAATCTAACATCTAACAATAATATCAAAATTATTGCCTCTAGTGCTAATATTAATTCAAAATTACTTGAAAAATTAGATAACTTTTAATTGTTTTAGAAAATTCTTTTGCTATAAATCTCGTCATGAAAAAAAATATTCATCCAAATTATCATTCAATCAAAGTCGAAATGACTGATGGTACCCAGTTTGAGACAATGTCAACTTGGGGGAAAGAAGGTGAGATCTTAAAGTTAGAAATTGATCCAAAATCACATTCAGCGTGGACAGGTGGAAAACAAAAATTAATGGATAAAGGAAGAATCAGTAAATTTAATAAAAAATTCCAAAATTTTAAATCAGAAAAAAAGAATTAAATGTCAAACGCTCCTTTAATGCCAATGGCGACTGCTGTCTGGCTAGTTGAAAATACAACCATTACATTTAAACAAATTGCAGATTTTTGCCAATTACATGAAGTGGAGATCCAGGGAATAGCGGATGGAGAGGTTGCAAAAGGAATTAAAGCATACAATCCAATAATATCAGGACAATTAACTAGAGAAGAAATTGATTTATCATCAAAAGATCAAAATAGACCACTACAAATTAAAAGTGCTGATATTGAAATCTCTAATACTGAAAAAAAAATAAAAAAATATATTCCACTTTCTAAAAGACAAGATAAGCCAGATTCTGCATTATGGTTAATAAAACAACATAATATTCTTAAAGACTCACAAATTGCAAAGTTGGTAGGTATTACAAAAAACTCTGTAACATCTATAAGAAATAAGAGTTATTGGAACTACAACAATCTAAACCCTAAAGATCCAGTAGCTTTAAACTTATTCACTCAAAAAGATTTGATTGAAGCTATAGAAAAAGCTGAAAGAAGAATTAAAAGAGAGAAAAAGCAAAAAGAAAAAGAAAAGCTAACTGAACAAGCTAACAATTAATGGATAAAATAAATAGACATAAAAATATAAAAGTGCTAATCACTCACTTTTTTGGAGGTATTTATTAAAATAGAAGTAAAAGATAATAATGTTGAACAAGCTCTAAGAGTTTTAAAAAGAAAACTTCAGAGAGACGGTTTTTTTAAAGTTATAAAATTAAAAAATACTTATGAAAAACCTTCAGAGAAGAAAAAAAGAATTCTTCAAGAAAATATTAAAAGAGTTAAGAAGCTAAATAAACTTAAAAACAGAATTTAAGTATATCGCGGGGTGGAGCAGTCTGGTAGCTCGTCAGGCTCATAACCTGAAGGTCGGCGGTTCAAATCCGTCCCCCGCAACCAATCAAACTAAATATTAAATTTTGATTTTTTACTATCAATAAGAAAAGCATTTACAGTTTCAATTGTAAGTTCGTTAAAGGATTTCCCAAATTTTTCAATCTTCTCAATTAAATTGGGTGGAACAGTTACTATATGACAGCCTAGTTGTTTAGCTTGTAAATAATTATATGGTTCTCTTACACTTGCCCACAAAATTTCAACATTTTTAAATTTTTTTGATAATTTTAAGCTCTTTAAAAATTCTGGCACTGGATCTTTTCCGGTATCCCCAGCCCTACCCGCAAATATTGAAATAATCACTTTGGTTTTTTTATTGATGACTTTTAAAATCTTTCTTGTTTGTTGAGCTGTATAAACTGCAGTAATATTTAATTTAATATTTTTACTGTTTAATGCTTTAATTACTGCTCCAGAAAATTTATTTTTTGAATTAATGACCGGTACTTTTACATAAACGTTTTTCCCCCAAGTATTTATTTTAATACCTTGATTAATCATAGATTTTTTATCATCAGCAAAAACCTCAAACGAAATAGGTTTATTTTTACAAATTTTAATTATTTTTTTAGAATAAGCTCGATAGTCTCTTGCGCCAGCTTTTCGCATTAAACTTGGATTAGTTGTAAAGCCTTTTACAATTTTTTTTTTATTATATTTCTTAATAACTTTTATATCAGCACTATCACAATAAATTTTAGTTGGCATATTTAACCTTTTTTTTTATTTCATTTATAAACTTTATGATAAATATTGCTTTTTGGTTATTTTGAAAATAATTAACTCGTTTTTTCAAAACATTGTTTATCATTTCTTTTAAAATATCTTTCTTTGATTTAATTTGTAAATCATTTATTAAATGTTTCTTTTTTTTTGATTTTAAATCATAAAAAAAAGTAAACCTTTTTTTATTCGATGAATCTATAACTAATTGAAATTTTTTTTCAAAATTATTTTGGGAAATTTGGCATGTAAAACTTATCAATTTGTTTAAATGTTTATATAATATACTGATATCGTGATACATAAGTCTAAAAAAAAATTCATTATCTAACCCGTTAACAAACTTAGATCTATAAACTTCTGTTATCAATTCATTTTTTTTAAATTTATTTGTATAAAAATTGTAAAGATCACTAATAAATAATTTAACTTTATTTTTTTTTGCAATTTTAATTAATTTTTTGGCTTGAATTGTTGTTAAGCAAAGAGGTTTTTCACAAAAAACATTTACTTTATTATCTAAACACATTTTTACTAATTTATAATGTGTCTTATTAGGTGTGACAATGAATACCCAATGGATATTTGAGGATTTAATTAATTTTAAATAACTTTTTTTTTTACCACAGACAAATTTCAAATTTGATAGAGCATTTAATTTTTTTTCTATAATTTTTCCCCAATTTCCTTTTCCAATTAAACCTACATTTAATTTCATAAATCTTTTTTTATTATAAAATTTTTAGCTAAATAAACACAATTATTCCATTTACCTGAAAGAATACTTGTAATTTTTTTTGAATGATTAACAATAGATGTTACTCTCTCATCAGTTTTCTCTTTATTTTTTTGAATTGTTCTGACAACGAAAAAAGATCCCACATATTTTGCCTCTTTTAAAAATGGAAGATAAATTGAACTTCTTTTTATAAATTGATTAAATCTTGAAACTTTAATATTTTTAATCATGCCTTTATTAAGATATCTTTTCTTTTTATCTTTAAAAATTGGAAAATTTCCAGATTTGATTTCTAATTTAGATAATTTTACATCACTTAACAAATGATAGTTTGTACCTAAATAGGGATCTACACAAACAAACTTACCGTCAACAACAACATAACTTTTGTTAGAAAATCTTTTAGGTAATTTGATAACAATTTTTTCAACTAATTCAAATTTATATTTTTGTATTTTTTTTATACCAAGTTTTTTTAAAACTAAATTATTGTTTGAATAAGTTGCTATTATAACTTTATCATAGTTATTTAAATCATCTTTTTTAAACTCAGTATTTAATTTAAGCTTTAATTTAGATTTTTGAATTTTTTGTAATAGTGATCTTTTATATTCAAAATAATTTAATATTTTTTCGTTAGACAAAATTACTTTATCAATTTTTTTACTTAAATTCAGAATATTTATACTTTTGTTATAAAGTCTATTTTTTTTTAAAAATAATTTGTATTTAGTAAAATTAGTTTTACTTTCTTTAGCAATTAAATAGTAATTTATAGTTTTTTGAAATACCTTAGGTCCATTAAAAGAAGTGAATAATTTTTTTGATTTATTAATCTCAGATATTGTTTTTTTTGATCTAGGATAATGGTATCCTAAATGAAAACGAAACTGATTTGCCGAGGATGCTCCATTTAAAATATTTTTTTCTTTTTCATAAATAGTTACTTTATTTTTTTTTGACAAATAAAGACCCAGTGTAGCACCAAAAAAACCTGAACCAATAATAGCTATTTTCATTATAATTTTTTTATTAGATTAATAAAACTTAGCGAAATATCCTTTTTAAAGTTTTTTTTTACATATTGATAACTAATATTTATTTTTCTTTTAATATTTTTTGAATTGATATCTATATTCTTTAAAATTGAGAGTAACTTATTATAATCCCCGACTTTGAATAAAATGCCTCCTTTGCCTGACTGCAATATTTCTCTTGGACCAACTTTACAATTGGTAGAGATTATTAATTTTTTTAAACAGGCTGTTTCAAGCAAAATGTTTGGATTACCCTCATATCTAGAGCTTAAAACCTTAATATCACAAAGTGAGATATATTTAAAAGGATTGTTAGTAAAGTTAACAATTTTAACTAAATTTTGAATTTTATTCTCTTTAATAAATTTTTTTAAAATTTTTTCATCCCCTCCACTTCCAATTAGCAAGAGTTTTGCTTTACGATATTTAATTAATTCCAAAAATGCTTTTAATAATATGATTTGATTTTTTTGATGAGTCAATCTTCCTACATTTATAATTTTAATACCTTTAAAATTTTTAAAAAAAGTAAAATTGAAATTAATTTTTGATTTTTTTTTAATATCATCTAGATCTAGGCTTTGTTTATGTACTTTACTGACTAAATTAAAATATTTTTTAATTTCTTTTTTAAAATCTTCTGATGTAACTAAAATTATATCGCTTAAGGAATAAAAAAATTTAAAAAAATATTTTTTAAAAAAATTATTTATATACTTTGATGGAGCCGTATTACATCTAATTATTATTTTATTACTTGTAATTTTTGCAACTATTATTGGTAAAATATTTCCTTGAAATGATACGATAGTTCCTTTTTCACTTAACATAAAAAAAAATAATCTAATGGAACAAAAAATGTATTTTAAATATTTATTGTTAATTCCTTTAATTATATCTGAACTTATTAAGTCGATATTTTTGTGAAAAAAAAATTTTTTTCTTATTTTACTATTTTTTATATTATCTGCATAAGTGATTAGCTTAACTTGATATTTTTTTTCTGCTAACGAATTAATTAAAAAAAATAAGTTTTTTTCTAATCCGCCACTTTCAATAGACGGATAGTAGAAAATAAAATTATATTTCATGAAAATTCAAAAAATTAATACTTTGTCTTAAATATTTTTCGTAATATCTTCTGTCATTTTTTTTGCATCAGCAAAAAGCATTAAGGTATTTTCCTTATAAAATAAATCATTGTCAATCCCTGCATAACCTGGTGAAAGGCTTCTCTTTACAAATAAAACTGATTTACACTTCTCAACATCTAGGACGGGCATACCATAAATTGGGCTTTGTGGGTCAGTTTTTGCAACTGGGTTTGTTACATCATTGGCGCCAATTACAAATGCAACATCTGCATTAGCAAAATCATTATTAATTTCCTCTAATTCAAAAACTTCATCATAAGGAACATTAGCTTCAGCCAATAAAACATTCATGTGGCCTGGCATTCTACCTGCTACTGGATGGATTGCATAAGAAACCTTAATATCATTTTTTTTTAGTGTATCTACCATTTCTCTAAGAGCATGCTGTGCTTGTGCAACTGCCATTCCATAGCCCGGTACGATTATTACTGATGATGCATTCTTCATCAAGAAAGCTGCATCTTCGGCATTACCGCTTTTGACAGGTCTTTGTTCTTTACTTGACAAATTCGCTGATTGCTCAGTTGCTCCAAATCCACCTAATATAACGTTAAAGAAAGAACGGTTCATGCCCTTACACATTATATAAGATAAAATTGCTCCTGATGAACCAACCAAGGCTCCTGTAATAATTAAAGCAGTATTTTCTAAAGTAAATCCAATTCCCGCAGCTGCCCAACCTGAATATGAATTAAGCATTGAAATTACTACCGGCATATCTGCTCCACCAATTGGAATTATTAATAGAAAACCAATTAAAAAAGAGGTGACTAATAAAATCCAAAATAAATTTGAAGACTGAGTTGAACAAAGCAAGTAAGTTAAAATTACTATTGCTATTAATATTAGAGCATTAAGTGGATGCTGTCCTTTAAATGTAATTGGTGATCCAGACATAATTCCTTGTAATTTTAAAAAAGCAATTATTGATCCAGAAAATGTTATCGCACCTACAGCAGCACCAATTGACATTTCAATTAAACTTCCAAGCTTGATATTTCCCGATGTTCCAAGGTTAAATGCTTCTGGATTTAGGAAAGCTGATATTGCTACAAAAACTGCTGCTAGACCAACTAAACTATGAAAACCAGCTACTAGTTCAGGCATAGCTGTCATTGGTATTTTGTAAGCTATAAAAGCTCCAATTAAACCACCAATTAATAAAAAAATTAAAACATATATAAACCCAATTGAAAAATTTCCTATAGATAAAAATGTAACTGTTATTGCAATTATCATACCCATAATTCCAAAAAAATTACCTTGTCTAGATGTTTCTGGAGATGACAAACCTCTTAATGCTAAAATAAATAATACACCAGAAACTAAATAAAAAATTGCTGATAAATTTACAGAAATCATCATTTACCCTTTTTCTTTTTTTTATACATGGCAAGCATTCTTTGAGTTACTAAAAAACCCCCAAAGATGTTTATTGCTGCAAGAGATATTGCTAAAAATCCAAAAATACTTGAAGTATTAAAAACACTATCAGAATTACCAGCTAACGCAGCAATGATAGCTCCAACAATTATAACTGAAGAAATTGCATTAGTCACTGACATTAAAGGAGTGTGTAAAGAAGGCGTTACACTCCAAACAACATAATATCCAATAAATATTGAAAGAATAAATATACTTAATCTGAATATAAAGGGATCTATTTCCATATTTTTATTTTATTAGAGTTTTATCTATTATTTCATCATCAGTGTTTATATTAATTTTTTTATTTTCTTTATCGTATAAATTTAAAACAAAATTAAATACGTTTTTAGCATATAAATTTGACGCTGAAGTAGGCAGTTTATTAAGAATATTGCTTTCACCCATGATTTTAACCCCATTTTTATCTATTACTTTATCAACTTCTGTAAAAGCAGTATTTCCACCTTGTATAGCTGCCAAATCGTAAATTATTGATCCTGCTTGCATATTATTAATCATTTCATCTTTAATTATTACTGGAGCTTTTTTTCCAGGAATTAATGCCGTACAAATTACAATATCAATTTTCTTAAGTGTTTCTGTTAATAATTCCTCTTGTTTTTTTTTAAAATCATCTGAAGCTTCTTTGGCATAGCCTCCTTCTGTTTCAAGATTTTCAGCTCCCTCTACAGTTAAAAATTTGCCCCCTAAACTTTCAACTTGCTCTTTTGATGTCATTCTTACATCAGTAGCAAAAACAATTGCACCCATTCTTTTTGCAGTCGCAATAGCCTGTAATCCTGCAACACCTGCGCCAACGACCAAAACCTTTGCGGCTGGAATTGTTCCTGCTGCAGTCATCATCATTGGAATAGCTTTTTCAAAATTAGCGACAGACTCCAAAACTGCCTTATATCCAGCAAGATTAGCTTGTGATGAAAGTATATCCATAGACTGAGCTCTTGTTATTCTTGGAAGTAATTCTAATGAAAGAACATTAATATTTCTTTTAACCAGATCGTCTATTTTATCTTTATTACTGTAGGGATTAAAAACACCAATTAATGTTTGGTTCTCTTTTATTAAGGATCTTTTTTCATCATTTGGTAATTCTATCTGAACAATGATATCAGCACTGTTTATAATTTCTTTTTCATCTTTAGATATTTTAACTCCAATATTACTGTATTCATTGTCTTTGATACCTAAGTGGTTAGCATAATTTTCAGGCAATAAAACTTCAAAACCAAGTGATAAATATTTTTTTGCAATTTCTGGTGTAATTGCAACCCTTTTTTCTATTGTTTGATTTTCTAAAACAGAAACGACTTTCATAAAAAAAATATTATAGTAAGAATAACGCCATTAAAACTAAAACTAATACAACAGCGACAGTTCCCCACAGAACGAATTTAGTAAAATTGTTCCAGGTATTTTTATGGTTTTCATTATCCATAAAAATTATTTTTGTCTTGCTTTGAATTTTGGATTAGTTTTATTAATAACATAAACTCTACCCCTTCTTTTAACCAGCTTAGAGTTTAAGTCTCTTTTTTTTATAGATTTTAGTGAACTTTTAATTTTCATAATAATTTAATGCCGGCAATGTCCTACTCTTCCATGCCTTAAGACATAGTACCATTGGCGCAGTCAGGCTTGACTTCCGAGTTCGGAATGGGATCGGGTATAACACTAACGCAATAATCACCGGCAGAAGCTTTATAATGATTTAATTTAAATTGTAAACTAAGAAATAATATTGATTTATCTATTTAATTATCTTCCTCAAATAATCTTTCAATTGAATTTTACCAAACAATTTATAGACTTTATTAGACAAATTCATATTTGTTAAAGCTGATGCATATCGTTCACCAGGTCTTGAAGCTAAATATTTAATTTTAGAATTAAACATTTTTGCTACCTCAATTATTGAATAACTTTTTTTATTTGAAATACTATAATACCTGCATTTATCTTTTTTATAGGCATAAAAACATGCATCGACAGTATCATAAACATGAGTAAATCTTCTTGATTGAGTTCCTGGTTTGACAACTGTTAAAGGTTTCTTTTTTTTATATTGTTCCTCAAAAATTCCTATAACGGTCGCCATACTACCAGATTTAATTTGATTAGGACCATATACATTGTAAAAAAAGATTACTTCATATTTAAAATTAAACCATTTTTTTAAATTTTCTAACATTTCAATATTTTTTGCTTTGGTAAAAGCATAAGGTGATAAATTTTTATCATTACCTTTATTGCCAATAGTTGCTGAAGTAGCTGAATAAATTAATTTAATTCTATTTTTGAGACAAAAATTTAATACTTCGTTTGTCCCAATAGTATTAGAGGCAATACACTCATTCATTTTCAAAAAACTTTGATAAATTCTAGCAAATTCTCCAAAATGGAAAATTACTAAAATTTTTTTTTTAAAAACATTTAAAACTTTTGAAATTTTTTTTGTGTCTGATCTAATATATTTTACTCTTTTATTTAAAATATGATTTTTCCTTTTACCAGTTGAATAATTATCAATACTTAAAATTTTAAAGTTAGTATATTTAAGCAATTTAAAGATTAAATTTGACCCTATAAAGCCAGCACCTCCAGTTACAACTATATATTTTTTCATTTTTGAATTAGTTTATAATACTATTATTAAAAGTATCAAATATATATGATACTTAAAAAATATAAATTAAAAAAAATAAATAGTTAAACAAAATATGAATATTTCAAAACTCTTAAAAAGTGATTACTATTTAAATTCTAGTACATCTTTTTTTAAATCAAATTTTGAAAAAAGACTCAAATTTATACAAAAAAAAAAGTTTTTATTTAATGAAATTTCAAATTTTATTAATAATTGTATAGATAGCTCTAAAGGTATTTTCATTTTTTGTGCTGGCAACTCCTTGATAAGTAAAAATATCAAATCAAACAAAATTTTTATTAAAGAAATAGACGAAAAATATGAAATAAAATATAATTCGAATACTCATTATATAAATGAAATTAATCATGATGAATTGTCTGAATGTGACACTATTTTAATAGCTGATATAGAACATCAATCAAACCCAACTTCAAATTTATTAAATTTATCTAAAATAATGAAAGATGATGCAAAAATAATTATTTTATCAAAAAATTTGATTTGGATGATTTTTATAAAATTATTAAAATTATTTTTTAATTTTTCTCCTACCAAAAATAATTTCTTGCCTTCGTCTTACTTAAACAATTTATACACGAGTTGTAACTTGGAAGTAATTAGAAATGAAAAACTTATAGCATTACCAATTTATATTCCATTTTTTACTAATTTTATTAATAGGCTTTTTAGATTACCTATATTCAATATATTTTGTCTTTCAAATGTAACAATTTTAAAAAAAATAAATCAAAATTTTATTGAAAATAATAATAAAAAAGTTTCATTCATAATTCCGTGTAAAAATGAGGAAAATAACATCAAGGCATTCGAAAAAAATATAATTGAAAGTAACCAGTCTAATGAATATTTATTTGGTGATGATAATTCTAAAGATAATACCAGCGATGAAATTGATAAATTATCTAAAAAATTAAATAATAATAAAATTATTAAATATGATGGTCCTGGAATCTGCAAATCAGAAAATGTTTATAAAGGTATAGATAATTCGAGTGGTGATATAGTCGTAATATATGATGCAGACCTAACTGTGAGCTTTAAGGATGTTGAATTTTCAATAGATATATTAAAAAATACAAACGCAGATTTTATAAATTGCACAAGAATGATTTACCCACAAAAAGATGGTGCGATGAAATTATTTAATTTTATTGGAAATAATTTTTTTGCTAGCTTATTTAGCTTGCTTTTTAGAAAAAAAATAACAGATACATTATGTGGAACAAAAATATTTTATAAAAAAGATTGGGTTAAAATAAAAAAAGATATTTCAAAATGGGGAATGAAAGATTTGTGGGGAGATTTTGATCTTTTGATAGGTGCTTATAAAAATAATTTAAAAATAACTGAGGTCCCAGTCACATACTATGAAAGAAAGGAAGAAAGCACAAAAATGACCTCAGTAATATCTAATGCATTAAGAATGCTTTTTATTATTCTTACATCTTATTACAAATTACGATTAAAAAAATAAACTTAAAATAAATGATTCATAGACACAATATTATATTTTTTGATTTTCATATACATATTCAAAAGATTTTCTAAATATCATCTTACTTTTTTTGATTTTTACAAAACCATAACTTGTTAACAAAAAATGGATGTCAGTAAATTTATAGTTTTTAATTATCATATCATCATAATGATGTTCAAAATACACTAGTTTAACTTTATCATTATGTTTTTCTAATCCCTTTAAAACATTAAATTCATAACCTTCTGTATCTATTTTTAATAAATCAATATGTTCAATTTTATTCTTTTCTATAAAATAATCTAAAGTGATTATTTTAATTGGAATTTTAAGCTGAAAAGATTCTTTATTTTTGATATTTAAAATCTTTAACTTTTTTTTAAAATATTTAGAGCTTTCATTAAGTTTATTAATTGTTGACGAAGATGATTCTAATGTCTGATTAATATAATTTTCAGATATTTTTTCTCCTGCCCCATAATTATAAATTTGTATTTTTTTTGAATTATACTTGGCAACATTTTTCTCGAGTATTTTGTAATTTTGTGGACTCGCTTCAAATGAATATATTTTATTTAGTTTTAATTTCTTATTAAATAATTTTATTGTTTCTCCATAATGTGCACCTACATCAAATACAATTATTGGCTTTAAAAATTTATTATTAATTAAATTAATAATTTTTCTTTGCTGAAAATAATCTAGAAAATTTAAAATAATTATGATTATCTTAGAATATAGCATTTTATTCAGATATTGGGTTTTTTATTAAAAAATAATATCCATTAATTTTTTTAACTCCAATTTTACTTTTTAAGCTACCGGTGCAAGGAGTTGGGGTGTTCCAACAATGTCCTGGAGATCTATAGAATGTAAGACCTGATGAAGTTTTTTCGGCAATAAATTTTTTTTCAGGAATAGCATAATAAGGGAAATCATCAAATTTGTACAAGTCGGTTCGTTGGAATTCTTTATTAATTCTATTAATATTTTTAAAATTGAAAATAATCACTATTAATAAAACTAAATATTTAAAGTTTTTTTTGAAAGTTTTTTTATTTACTGCTTTCTGAAATAGTATTGCAATAGGAATAGACATTGTTAAAAAAACAATTGAATACCCGCCATACCTTAGTTGTGGATGTTTGGTAAACCAAATAAAAAAGATAACTAGGATAATTGTATAAAAAAATACAATTTTTTTATTTATAGTTAATGACCCAGTCGTTAATTTAAATTTTTTCAGAAATAAAAATATCACTAAAAAAACTGACATTAATACAACCAACTGATCTAAAAACTTTCCAACAAAATATTTTTCTGTCCAACGAGAAATCCAATTAAAATTTTTTATATAGTCTAAAGGATTTTCAACTCTGAAACCTGGTCCTGCGCCAGCTTTTGCCCACTGCTCAAGCCAAATAGCTAAATTTTTATATTCTATACTGCTACTTGCCCATTCTAAATTATCTCCAAGACATGTTATACTTAATGGTGAAATAAAACATCCAGTCGAGATAAAATGATGAAAAAAGTAAATTGTTAATGAAATTGATGTAATTAGAAAAGATCTAGAATAACATATTGTTTTAATGCTTTTGCTAATCCTTGTGTCTAAAAATACTATTGTTCCTCCAAGCAATATATATGGTAAAAAATAAGTTTTTAAACTCATGCAAAAAGCTAATAAAGGTAACAAAATTAGTACACTATTAAGTTTAAACTTATTATTATCATAACAAATGTGTTGTAAAATCTTAATGATTAAAACTACTATAAGTAGTTGGCCGGCTTTATCAGTGCCATATTCTGCAATTCTATTAAAAGATAAATTAAAAAAAGCTAATGCAAAAATACATATAAACCTAATTACTTCATTAGACTTGTTAGAAAAAATTTCACTTAATAAAATATAATTAAAAAAAATTAAAAAAAATAATAAAGAGAAATGAAAAGTAAAATATTCAAGAAAAGGTAAATAAAAAGTTGAATTTAAAAAAAATAAGGAAGAAATTAATTTATATCCATGACCCAGATTCCCCATACCAAATATAATTTTTTGTTCTGTTAAATATTTTGTAAATGGTAAATGATAATAAGAAAAATCATCGTGAGTTTTAGATATTAACAATGCAGAAAGCACTAAAAGTGAAATCAAAAAGATACTTTTTGAATAATCTTTTTTATTTCTAATTTTTAAAAATATAAATAATAAAACCCCAATTGAATGTAATATGATATTATGTAAAAAATTATGAGGAACAAATAAACTTGATATTAAAGAGATAATAGTTATTAAAAACAGCCCATAAAATCCTATATAAATCTCGTTTTGATCTGTCGAATTTCCAATATGCCCAAAACATAATCTTTGAAATAATATGCCATATCCAACTACTGAAATTAACAATATATAAAAGATCAAAAAAAAGATTATAATATCTGGCATTAATTGTAATTTCCTTTTCTTTTATTGTATATTAGTAATACAAAAATTTTTAAAAAACATGTTACTAATTAATCTTACAATTTTATATTTTATATTACTTCTGTTTACTATATTTATTTCAAAAAAATTGGAACTCTATGATAAACCCAACATAAGAAAAGTTCATACTTCAAAAGTATTTAATACAGGTGGAATAATCATTTATTTGTTTTATTTAATAATTATTAATTTTTTTGAATTAAATCATAATATTGAATTCATTATTTCAATTGGTTTTTTTGTTTTCGTTGTTGGTCTTATTGATGATGTAATTAATTTAAACCCATCGACTAAAATCATTTTACTTATAGCTCCTTCTGCATATTTAATTTTTAATGGCATAAATATAACAAACTTAGGAAACTACGAGCAAATTGGAGTTTTAAATTTAGGAAAATTTCATATACCCTTTTTGATTCTTGCTACAGGTTTATTAATAAATGCGACAAATTATATTGATGGATCAGATGGTTTACTATTAACATTTTTTATTTGTTGCTTAGGATATTATATTTTTTTAATTGAAGACTCTCAAACCATCTCGCTTATTAAGTTACTACTTATTCCAGTAATTTTAAATTTAATATTGAACTTATTGCCTTCAAAATCAAAATTTAAAATATTTAGTGGTAATGCAGGTAGTTTGTTCATTGGTTTTTTTATAAGTTTTTTGACAATTGAACTTTATAGAGGATTTAAAATACACCCTGTATATTTAATATGGCCATTGTGGTACCCGATATTCGACTTTTTATTTGTATCCACTAATAGAGCATTACAAAAAAAAAATATTTTAACGGCAGATAATACACACCTCCACCATAAAATTTTAGCTAAATTTAAAAAAAATCATTTTAAAACGCTTTTTTTATTTTTTGTTTCTAACTTGTTAATTATTTATTTAGGTTTTTTATTAAGTAATTTTTCTAAAATATTATCATTAATAACTTTTATTTTGACTTTTTTCTTATATTTTGCTGCAAGGCTAAATTATAGAAAATGAAACAAATAATTAGTAGTAAAATTAACATTATATTAGGGCTACTATTGTTGTCATTTCCAATTTTAATTATATTGGGCTCTTTTGCACTAAATTGTTTTTCAATAATATTTTCGTTATATGCAATATTTAATTACAAGAGATTTTTAAATATCAATATTATAAATACCAAAGCTAAAATTTTATTTTTTAGTTTTATAATTTTAATTTTTCCTTTTGAAAGTTTTGAGTTTAAAAACTCATTTTTACAAAGCTCTATTTTTAAATATTTATCATTTTCTAGATTCGTTCTAATGTTATTTGGATTAATAATCTATTTGGAAAAAAACAATAAAACTAATTTTTTTTCTAAAATTTATAAGACTTACGTTGTTATCCTTCTAATATTAAGTTTTGATATTTTGTTCGAATATTTATTTGGGTATAATCTTTTAGGATATAAATCCTCTAAAGTAGGCAGAATAGCTAGTTTTACTAATGATGAATTAATTATTGGATATATATTTTGTTTTACTGCTTTATTTACTCTCACATTTATATTTAAAAGATCCAATCATTATTATTTTTTTATCTTAATATGCTTTCTTATTATCATAAGTTTTATTATTGGTGAAAGATCTAACTTTTTAAAATTTGTTTTATTAATAATGATATTTTATTTCATATATTTTGTTCTAAATTTCACTAAATTAAAAATAAAAAAATTAATACTTTTTACTCCAGTTATATTAGTTTTGATATTTTCATTTTATCAATTGACCAAAAACACTAAACAAGGAAAGGGTTTATATGATTTAACTGAAGAGTTAATTATTGTTGAAAATGGGAAATATAAATTAAATTTTATACAAAGATTTAAAGTTTCTACACATGCTCCACATTATGCAGCAGCATATAAAATTTTTTTAAACTACCCTATATTTGGTATAGGTATAAATAATTTTTATTCAGAGAGTTCAAAAGCTAAATATGAGGATACAAAATTTGGAGTTAATAATGTTACATCTGATGGACTTGTAGAAACTCCAGTTCTTAAAGCTTCAACTCATCCTCATCAAATTTATCTTGAAATATTGTCTGAAGTTGGTTTGGTTGGATTAGTTTATTGTATCTTTATTTTCTTTTATCCAATTTATATTTCTTTAAGATCACTAAAAAAAAATAAAGAAATATATTTAATTTCACATCTTTTATTACATATTTTTTTTATATTTCCAATTCTACCATCGGGTAGTTTTTTTGGAACAAACTATGGCATTCCATTTTGGTTTAATTTGTCAATACTAATTTATCTTTCAAACAAAAATTTTAAATTTCATTCTTAAAAAAATTAAATTTTTCAAGTTTTTTAATTTTTTTTTAAAGAATTGAGAGACAATATTAATAATCTATAAAATGATTCAAGATATCCCATATTCATATAATCTTTATAAACTCTATATCCATTTATAATACTTGTCATTTTATTTGAGGATAATGATTTTTTTCTTTTTCTATAATTAGTTAAACTTGTGTTAATGCCTCTAATAAATGAAATTTTTTGTAAAATTTTTAACCACAACACATAATCCTCTTTTGTTTTAATGCTAGGAAATTTTAAATTATTTTTTTTTAGAAATTTTAAATCAATCATAACTGTAGATAATCCAATATCACAAGACTTAAGTAAATTTTTCAAATATAATTTTTTTTTTGCTTTTCTTTTTGAAGTTTTTTTACCTAATTCATTTATAACATTATAAGAGGTGTGGGAAATTGGAACCTTATATTTATTCATAAACCTTAATTGCAATTTTAATTTATTTTTGTGCCAAACATCATCGCTATCTAAAAAAGCAATAAATTTTGATTTGCTAAATTTAATACCAATATTTCTTGATAACCCAGCTCCTAAATTTTTTTTATTCATTATAATTTGTACAAAAAATTTTTGTTTTATTATTTTATTAGAAATGAATTTTTTTATATGAAATAAATCAGAGGTATCTTTGTCATCATAAATAATTATAATTTTAAATTTTTTATAAGTTTGAAAAAAAACGGACCTTAAAGCGGAAAATAAATATTTTAAATTATTTTTATATGGGATAATAATTGTTACTAAAGACACAAATATTTATATGAAACAAAATAAACAAAATCAAATCATTTATTTCTTTCCTGATCCTCAAGTAGGAGGTGTTGAAAAAAATTTTTTTATTATCTCAAAATATCTAGCTACTTTCTATAAGCAGTCCTTACTAATTACAGGCAATAATATTGATAAAAAAATTAGTAAAAAAATAAAATTAATTAAAATTAATAAATTCTGGTCCAACATAAATAGAAAATTATTTTTTATTATCTGTTCTATAAAGCTATTTTTTATTAGTGCTAAATTAAATAAAAGTGTAATTTTTTCATTTCAAGGGAATTTTTATGCAATTATAGTTGCTATACTTTTAAAAAAAAAAATTATTATAAGATCTAATTTAAGTCCTCAAGGATGGAAAGGTTCTCCATTAAAGAGAAAAATATTTAGATTTTTACTAACTAAAGCAAATTTAATCATAGTTAATAGTAAAGAATTCAAAAGAGAGATGAAAAAAAAATATGGTGTTGATACAATAACTATATTCAATCCAACCAATTCAAAAGAAATTAAAAAACTTTCTATCTATAAAAAAAAAATACCTTTTTTTAAAAATAAAACTGTAAATTTAATTAATGTTGGAAGACTAGTGCAGCAAAAAAATCAAATAGAAATTTTACAAGCTCTAATTAAACTTAAGAATTCACTTAAAAACTTTAGATTATTAATTGTTGGATATGGGCCTGAAGAAACCCATTTGAGAGAATTTATTAAAAAATTCAATCTTAAAAAATATGTTAAAATTATCTTTGCTAAAAATCCATATAAATATATTAAAATGTCTGATGTTTTTATTTCATCTTCAAAATTTGAGGGTTTGCCTAACGTGTTACTAGAGGCTGCTTATCTAAATAAATATATTATTTCATCAGATTGCAAAACTGGTCCCAATGAAATTTTAAAAGAGTATAAATATGGTGAATTATACAAAATTAATAATGTTAAAGAATTAAGTTTAAAAATAAAAAAATTAAATAAAATTAAGTTAAATTCAAATATAAAGAATTTTTCAAATAATTTAAAAATTTTTAATTACAAGGATAACTTAGAAAAATATTCGAACGTGATTAAAACCTTATTTTAAAATTTTGTTCATCTCTGATAAAAAAAAGTTTTGTGTGTAATAATTTGTTTTTTTAAAATTTTTTATAATTTTTTTTTGATGTTCATTTTTATTAATCAACAATTTATTAAAATTTTTAATAAAACTGTTTTCATTATTACTCTCAAAAATATAACCATTTTTACTATAATTCAAGAATTCAGCAGGTCCTGTATAGCAATTTGATGTTAAAATTATTTTTTTACATGCAGCTGCTTCTTGTATAACAAATCCTGGCTCTTCCCATAACGATGAACAAATCAACCCTTCTGAAGAATTTATATATTTAAATATATTTTTTTTATATCCAGGGAGTACAATATATTGGGAAAGGTTGTTTTTTTGTATATAAGTCTCAATTTTATTTCTATCTTTTCCTTCTCCCAAAATTAAAAAGTTAAATTTTTTTTCTTTTTCTAAAATCCTTTTTAAACATTTCACCAGAAATAAAAAATTTTTTTGATTAGTAAGTCTTCCAATCGATACGAAATATTTACTCTTTAAAAATTTTTTTTCAACTTTTTCTTTTTTTAATTTATTAATTTTGTTGTGGTTTATAATTGGATCTCTTACCAAATTTAAAATTTTATTTTTAAAAATATTTTTCTTTAAAATCCTATTTTTTGATTCTAATGTTTGTATTAAAACATTGTTTATTTTTTTTTTTGATATGTAAAAAATTAATTTTCTTAAAATTGTAAATCTTATTTTACCTGAAACTCTTAATATAATTTTATTATTCAAATTAAATATTGAAACAATCAATAAAGGTAGGGAGGTAATTAAATAAATAAAAAGATAATCATTTTTGTTTTTTTTCAAATAAAATAGTAAAGGGAAAAAACAAAATAAAAATATCAAAATATAATTCATCCTACTCCAGAAATAACCTTCCTTGGGTAATCTTTTAATAAGAGAATTTTTGATTAATTTTACCTCCTGGATTTTGTTTTTTTTTAATAATGATCTATATTCATCAAATTCTCCATAGGCATTAAATACTTTACATTTATATTTTTTTGATATCGACAAAGATTTTGCTGACTCTAAAACAGCTTTAACTGTTCCTACATCACCGACGTATGGACACCAAAATATCAAATTTTTTTGCATATTTTTAGATTTTCTTTTCTTCTGATTATAAAAATTTTTTAAAAAAAGATACCAATATTTTTGTAATAATTATTATAAATTTAAATTTAACATAAATAATTTCATGCAATCTTCCAATAAAATTATTTCTAAAAGAGTTCCTCATTATTTCAAATTTTGGACTTACTTGATTTTTTTTATTTTTTTTATTTTTAAGAGTTATAATAAAGGATAATAATAATCTTGGCTTATCTGATAGATTTTTTGTTCCTCTATGCCATAAATTGTGTTTTCTAATTAAAATTTGTCCTCTTTTCATAAGAAGTTTTTTTTTTATTTTTTTTTCAAAAAAAAATTCATCAAATGTTTTTGGTTTTATATGGGATCCAATACATACTTCTGTTGGTCCATTATCCAATGTAATATTCTCAGTAGCAATAGATACTAAATACATTTCACTTTTGTAACCACCATCAATATGGAACATTTGATTACCTTTCTTTGGTAAAGTTAAATTACCACCGTGTCTTATATCAAATAAACTGAATTTTTTTAAAGTAAGGGTTTGAAAATATTTTTTGAATTTATTTTTAAAAATTATTGAATAAAGTTTTGGTCCAAAATGACCTTGATTGATATTCAAGTTTCCAACTATATAGCCACCTAAATTTTTAATATTAGAAGTTTTAATTTTTTTTTTTAATAAGCTTTCAATTTCAATACATAATTTATCAAATATTAAATTGCCTTTTAGATTTGTATTTAATAGTACATAGCCATTTTTATCAAAAGAACTCTTATTAACTAATTTATTAAAAATCATTTTCTTGTTTTTATTATAATTGACTAAATTTCCTTTTTATTAGTTAGTATATCTAATGTTAACTTAAATGAAGTTTGTTTGTTAATTTTACAAAAAAACTTATCTATCATCTTATATTTTTGTCTATCGTAATGACCATATTTTTTTTGTGTAAAATGCAAACCAGCATATAAAATTTGAATTATTTTTGATGAATATTTTTTTCTAAATGAAAACAGTATCATAATAAGCAATTTAATAAAAAATATACTATATCCAAAAATTTTATCTGACGCAGTTCCAATCTTTTTAATTAACAAAAGTCTATATTTATAGTTGTAATATATAGTTTTGGCCCAATTTGTGCCTACGGTGTGTGAGACTGAATGATATATTTTTTGATCTAGATCAATAAATAATTCACCCCCAAATTTTTTAAATCTGTAAGACAATTCTATATCTTCCTCTCCGTAAAAAAAATCTGGATCTGAAAGACCTGTTTTTTTTAAATACTTGGCTCGCATCATCGATGCGCAACCCACAAAAGCATCAGTTTTAATTAATCCTCTAAATTGATTAGAGTCTTTTTTTTTACAAATGTGATTTGAACATTCTCTTTGAAATTTTAAATTATTCCCAATTTTAGTACCACCAAACCATATTACTTTCGGATTATCAGCGAACATTACTTTTGGACTAATACCCGCAATAAACTTGTTTTTTTCAAGTCGTTGAACTAATTTATATATTAGATTTTTAGGTAGGACCATGTCATTGTCTATTCTTGCAATATAATCAAAATTATTTTTCAGACAAAATTTGTATCCAGAGTTGTGACCAAGCCCACAACCATAATTATTGTTGTTTTTAATATAAAACAATTTTTTATTATCATTAGACTGCTTTAATGATGAATTTTTGTTAACATTTGTATATTTGATTTTTTTTTTATTGAGCCAATTAAAAATTTTTTTTGAATATTTTTGATCAGAATTATTATCAACTAACACAATTTTAAATTTCTGTTTTTTTTGTTGAAAAAGAGAATTTAAACACTTGAGTGTTTTTTCACTGTCGTTCCAAAATAAAACCACAATTGCCAACTTGTTTTGTTTTTTCATTAGTTTGGATTAATTTCCTCTAATATTCTTTTAGCTCTTTGATTTAATGAATATTTCTTACTTAATCTATAATTATTTTTTGAAATGATTAGTTGCTTGTCAGGTTGATTTTTCAATTTTCGAATTTCATTTTTCCAGGAAAAAGCATTAGTATAATTTTTTACAAAAATTGCATTTACATTATCTTTAATAATTTCTTTTAATACTTTTAAATCTGAACAAATTATAATTTTACCTGCGCTTAAATAATCAAATAGTTTTAATGGCGATGTAAATTTTGTTATATCACCCACATCACCTGCAACTTTAATTGAGGATATGTATGGCAAAATTAAAATATCCATATTTATTAATTTATTCGGTACATCCTTATACGGTACATACTTATGTATTTTTATATTTTTATGTACGTTTTTATATTGAAATTTATTTATGTTTTTTAAGTCTCCATATAAATAATAACTATTATCTTTATCTATACTTGCTAATTTTTTTATTAAGTTTAATCCTCTTGATTTAAATAATGATCCAAAATAGCCAATGTTAAAATGTTTTTTATTATGTAAAAAATTAAATCTTTTTTTAATAGATGATCCGCTAGGTAAAACAATTATCTTATTTTTTTTTACAAAGTTCTTTTTCATATATTCATCTTTAACGCCCTGAGTAATAGCAATAATTTTTTTTATGTATGGTGAATTTAGAAATTTAAATTTAGTAACTAAAAATCTTACTATTCTCGACTCCATATTTAGATCATGATGTAATTCCATTATTACTTTTTTCCTTAAAATGACTAGCAAAAAACAAGTAAAATAATTCCTAGTGATATAAATTTCTGGTTTATATCTAAAACTGTAAAAGACAGAAAAAATTGAAAATAAATAATAACTCATACCTAAAGGAAAAGTTTTAAAATATTTAATTCTTTTTAAAATGAACTTTGATTTAATACTATAATAATTCAAAAAATTAATTTTAGAATTTGATTCATTTATAGTAATTAAGGTGACCTCATTATTTAATTTCGAAAATGCTTCACACATTTTTACAATTTGAATTGAACTAGCTACTGAAGAAGGTATTGCTGAATTAGATAAGTAGCATATTTTCATTTTAAAAATTGTTTTTCCTTAAAAAAATTTGAAGACTTATTAAATTCCATATCAAATAAGGGTCACAATATTCATCTCTATGTTTTTCTAATAATTTTTTAGAAAATTCAAAATTAATTATATTTGATGAGTTATAATAATCCTTACTCAACACTTCTTTCCCAAAATCATAAATCTCTTTTCTCAGCCAGCCAGCAAATGGTGAGTTAAATCCTAGCTTTTTTTTTAAGACGAATTTACTAATATTTTTATAATTTTTATAATTTTTAAGCAAAATATTTTTACTTTTAAAAAAAGGTCCATATTTTTTAAAATCACTTAACATTAAATAACTATCAATAATACTTTTATCTAGAAACGGAACTCGCGCTTCAATCCCTTTATTTCCATATATTTTATCATTTCTTATAAGGATATCGTTAGGCACCCATGTGTCCAAATCATGAAACATGACGTTAGATAAATTTGGCTGATTATCTAAATTAAGTGTATGATTTAAAATTTGATCTAAATCATTATCTTTGATTAATGTAAAGTTTTTATAAACGTTTTGAGCATTTTTAAATACATTTTGTTCACTAAAGGATAAATATAAACTTCTAGAATTTTTAATTGAAAGTCTATTTAGATTTTTGTTTTTTGTTTTTAAATATAAATTTTTAAAAGGATTAATTTTCAAAAATAAAGATAATATATAAATTGATCTATATCTATTATATCCTGTAAAAACTTCATCTCCTCCGTCGCCTGAAAATAAAACTTTTTCTGTTACATTCTTGCTAATAATTAGATTAGATATTGCATTTTGATTACCTGTTGGTTCCTCAACAATATCAACAATTTTTTCACAATTGTCTTTAAAGTCATGAGAATTTATTTCTATTGAATTAAATTTTACCCCATAATAATTTGAAATTCTCTTAGCAACATCATGGTCTTCCTGAAAGTTATTGGCATTTTTAAAAGTTACCGAATAATTGGTAAAATTTGTACCTTTATTTTTTAATAGTTCTTGCAAAACAATATTTGAGTCTACTCCTCCAGATAAAGAAAGGGCAACAGGCACATCAGACAAAAATTGATTAGAAAATTTTTCACTTATATCATTATTTAATTCATTTTTGTTACTATTTTTAGTAAATTCAAAATTTAAGATTTTTGTCTTTTTAAAATTTCCATTATGAACTTCAATTAGTTCGCCTGGTAAAACTTTAAAAATATTTTTAAAAAATGTTTCCCTATAATCATTTCTATTAAAATTAGAATATGAATTAATTGCATCATAATTAAGTTGCTTATTTTTAAGATGAACGAGTATACCTTTTATCAAAGATGAAAATATAAATTTTTTAGTATTTAAATCAAAATGATAGTATAGGGGTTTTACGCCTACAACATCTCTTACTAGATATAATTTTTTTAATTTCAAATCATAAATTGATATACTAAATATTCCAGATAACTTTTTAAAAGAATTTATACCCTCTAAATCAAATAATTTTATAATAACCTCGGTATCAGATGTTGTTTGAAAATTATAACCTTTAAGAATTAATTTTTTTTTGATTTCAAGATAATTATATATTTCACCATTAAATGATAAAATGAAGTTTTTAAAATAATATGGTTGATTAGATCTTTTGTCAGGATCAATTATAGAAAGTCTATTGTGTCCAACAGTATATTCCTCTGTTTCAAAATAATCTTGATTATCTGGCCCCCTACTATATGTAAGCGCCATCATCTTTTTAATAAGGCTTAGATCTTTAAAATTAAAACCATTAATGCCACACACAAAGTTTCCTATATTTAAATTTAATTTTTTTTCAAATTCACTTAAAACTATTAATCATATTTTAAATATAATTTTCATCTTTTTTCAGAAATATTTAATAATAAGCTTATCCTTACAATTTATTTATCTAATTCTAAATTTAATTGAAGTAGAAAAAAAACAATCTCTAATATCTCTCAAAAATAAGGAAATGCAAATTTCACCCTTAAATAGGCTTTTTACATGCATATGTAATAATTCTAATAATGAAATCTTTTTAAAACCCTCAATTTTTAACAATTTAATCAAACTGTATCTTGAAAAACAATTCAAGTGTTCCAATGGTTGAATTGCTCCTTTTTCAATCTTTATTTTAGAGGTGTTATTGATAATTTTTTTACCATCAGGCACAGATAAATAAAAAATACAATTCTTTGTACCCAATTTTTTAATCAGTTTGAATACAGTTTTAAAATCATCCAGATGTTCTACAACTTGATCTAGCCTGATAAAATGGAAAAAATTTTTATAATTTTTAACATTATTATAGTCAATAACTCTAATCCCTAAATTTGACATATATTTTTTTCTATAAAATGACATTTCTAGTGCATATGAATTAAATTTAGATTTATCTCCTGAATACAACCAATGCCCCCAACCTGCACCAAAATCTAGAATATTAATATTTGATCCTTTAAATTGATTGATAATA
>CABYXD010000003.1 GCA_902522895.1 uncultured Pelagibacteraceae bacterium | reverse complement strand
TCCGATGATAACCTTAAGGTTGTAAATATAACTGTAGAAGAACAACCAACAGGAGAAATTTCTTTAGCTGCTGGAGTGGGCACAACTGGTACAGTAATAGGCGGAGGGATTAATGAAAAGAATTTCTTAGGCAAAGGTATTAATTTAAATACAAATTTAGAAGTTTCTGAGGAGTCTATTAAAGGTAAGTTTATTTATTCAAAACCGAATTTTGCATATACCGATAACACTTTAAACACTGCTTTAGAGGCAACTACAACAGACTATTTGTCTGATTATGGATATAAGGTTAAAAAATCTGGTTTTTCAATTGGAACTGAGTTTGAACAATATGAAAATCTTTTTTTTAGTCCTGAATTATCATTATCACTTGAAAACTTAGAAACTAATTCAACTGCTTCGACACAACTAAAAAAACAAAAGGGAAACTACCAAGATTTTTATTTTAATTATGGTTTAAATTATGATTTAAGAAATTCAAAATACAATCCTTCATCTGGAAATATGTCTAGTTTTTACCAAGAGTTGCCGGTGATTTCTGATAATCAAGAAATCGCAAATACATATATATTTACTCAATACACAGAACTTAGTGAAAATGCTGGAATGGTAGGTAAAGCTAGTTTGTATCTAAAAGCAATTAATTCTCTTGGCAATGATGATGTAAGAGTATCTAAAAGAGGTTCAGTTCCATACAATCGTTTAAGAGGGTTTGAAAGAGGAAAGATTGGTCCAGTTGATAATAATGATTATGTAGGAGGTAACTATGTAAGTTCGTTAAATTTATCTACTAACCTACCGGCAATTTTAAGCACAGTAGATAATATAGATTTTTCATATTTTATAGATGTTGCTAACGTATGGGGAGTTGATTATGACAGTTCGATAGATGACTCTAGTACAATAAGAAGTTCTACCGGTATCGGAATGAGCCTTTTAACTCCTATAGGACCATTGAGCTTTTCTTTAACTCAACCAATTACTAAGAGCTCCAGTGATAAAACCGAGACTTTTAGATTTAATCTTGGCACAACGTTTTAATGATTAAAAACATAAAGTTTTTTATAATTTTTATAGTTTTATTTTTTTATAATTCAATACTATTTGCAGAGAATAAAATTTTATTTATAGATATTAATTTTATATTTTTGAATTCTACAGCCGGTAAAAAAGTTAATGATGAAATAAAAGCTGAAGCAAAAAAGATTAATACTGAAATGATTAATTATCAAAAGGAATTAGATAAAGATAAAGATAAATTAATTAGTCAAAAAAATGTTTTATCTCAAGAAGAATTACAAAAAAAATCAATCTCTTTAGAAGAGAAAGCTAAAAATTATAATAAAATCATTTCAACAAAAAACAACGAATTAAGTGAATTTAAAAAAAATTCTGATATTAAGTTTTATCAAGAGCTCACAAAAATAGTCCAAGAATATGCTAAAGATAATTCTGTAGAAATGATAGTGAAAAAACAAAATATTTTAATTGGAAAAAGTAGTCTAGATGCAACGCAAGAAGTATTGAATATATTTAACAAAAAAATTAAAAATTTAAATTAAATGAAATTAACTAAAAAAGAAATTGCAGAATTACTTCCTCACAGAGAACCAATGTTATTAATTGATGAGTTAATTGACATTAAAAATCTTCATTCAGCAACAGCTATAATGAATGTTAAAAAAGATGCTTTTTATGTTGATGGACATTTCCCAGGAAATCCTGTTATGCCGGGTGTGTTAATTGTTGAGGCTTTTGGTCAAGCTGCGGCTGCATTAACTGCACATGGTGTTGATAAGAAAGAGTATGAAAATAAATTAGTATTTTTAATGAGTATTGAAAAAGCAAGATTTAGAAATCCAGTTATTCCTGACTGTAAATTAGAGTTAAAAATTGAAGCAGTAAGGTCCCACGGTAGAGTTTGGAAATATAAAGGTGAGGCTTTTGTAGAAGACAAACGTATGGCTGATGCTCAGTGGTCAGCTACAATTGTTGATAAAAAATAATTAGAAATATTTGTTGATAATTATAATCTTAATTTTTTGATATTAAGATGATGTGAAAAATCCTTTTTTTAAAAATGTAGGCCCTTTTGATATAAATAAATTACTTAAGAATTCTGGCATTGATAGTAAAGAAAATTTTAAAAAAGATAAAATTTATAATGTTTCAGATTTAATTTCTGCGACCAATAAAGATCTAACTTTTTTTCATTCAAAAAACTATTCTGAACTAGCGTCAAAAACAAAAGCCTCTTACTGCATTACTTTAGATAGCCTTTCTCAGTTTTTACCGAATTCATGCAAAAAAATTATTGTTAAAAACGTATTATTATCAATGGCAAAAATTACAAAAGAATTTTATCCAAAATCAATTGTTGATGATTTCGATGACTCTGTAAAAGATATTTCTAAAACTTCTTTAAAAAAAAAAGTTAAATTTGGGAAAAATGTTTTAATAGGTAACAATGTTAAAATAGGAAAAAATTGTTTAATTGGTCATAATACAATTATTGAAAAAAATGTAATTATTGGCTCCAATTGTTCTATTGGTTCTAATGTTATTATAAGAAATACAATCATTAAAGATAACGTAAATATTTTAGATGGATGTATTATTGGTAAAAAAGGTTTTGGTTTTTTTCCAAATCAAGAAAAAAATATAAGGTATCCTCATATTGGAATTGTTATGATTAATGAAAATTGTGAAATTGGATGTGGCTCTACGATTGATAGAGGTTCATTATCAAATACGATAATTGGCAAAAATACATATTTAGATAATCAAGTACATATTGCTCACAATAATAAAATTGGAGACAACTGTATTATTGCTGGTCAAGTTGGCTTCGCTGGAAGCTCTACTTTAGGTAATAATGTTATGATTGGTGGTCAGGCTGGTGTTTCAGGTCACTTAAAAGTTGGAAATAATGTTCAAATAGGAGGTGGTAGTGGTGTAATAAATGATATACCTGACAATACCAAAGTTATGGGATATCCGGCAAAAAATTTAAGAGAATTTATAAAAGATAATAGATGATAGATAAAACTGCAATCATAGACTCAAAAGCAAAATTAGATAAAAATGTTCAAGTTGGTCCTTATTGTGTAATAGGCCCCAATGTTGAGATTGGAGAAAATACTATTATTCAATCACATGTAAATATTTCTGGAAATGTTAAAATTGGTAAAGGGAATAAGATATACCCCTTTGTTTCTATTAATGACCCACAAGATTTAAAATATGCTGGAGAACCAACTAATCTGATAATTGGAGACAATAATAAGATTAGAGAATACGTAACAATAAATCCAGGAACAGTTGGTGGAGGAGGCAAAACAGTAATTGGTAATAACTGTTTATTTATGATTTCTTCTCATGTTGCTCATGATTGTAAAGTAGGAAACAATGTAATAATTGCTAATAACGTTCCTTTAGGTGGACATGCAATTATTGAAGATAATGTTGTTATAGGAGGGAATTCTGCGGTTCAACAATTTACAAGAATTGGAAAGATGGCCATGATTGGTGGAATGACGGGAGTATTACATGATGTTATTCCTTATGGATTATCAACAGGAAATAGAAATTCATTACAAGGTTTAAACTTAATAGGACTAAGAAGAGCAAAATTCGAAAATAAAGATATTTTAGGCTTAAGTGAGGCTTATAAAGAAATTTTTGCTACAAAGAATATCAATGAAAATATAAGTAAATTGAATGGTTCTTTTCAAGAAAATCCATTAGTCAAGAATGTAATTGATTTTATAACAAAGGATAAAAAAAGATCTATTTGCACACCATTTTCGTAAAATGATAGGATTAATTTTTGGTGATACTGAATTTCCAAAGGAAATTTTAAAAACTGTCAAAAAAAGAAAAATTAAATATTTGATAATTGATTTGTCAAAATCAAAGAAGTTTAAAAAGGATAGAAAATCTTATTCAGTTTCTATAGGTCAATTTGGTAAGATCATTAATATCCTTAAGGAAAATAATTGTAAAAAAGTCTTATTTGCTGGAAAGGTTAATAAACCAAACTTTTCTAAACTTAAATTAGACTTTAAAGGTATTTATTATATACCGAGAATTATCAAAGCATCGAAGCTTGGTGATGCAGCTATCCTCAAAGAAATCATTAATATATTGGCCCAAAACAAGATCAAAACTGAAAATTCACTTAAATTTAATCCTGAACTTTCATTAAAAAAAGGCAATTATTCAAAATTTAAACCAAACAAACAAGACCAATTAGATATTAAAAAAGCAATTAAAACTTTAAATAGTTTAAGAGAATATAATTTTAGTCAAGGAGTTGTAGTTAGAAATAAAAAAATTGTTTCTATAGAAGGAAAGGGTGGAACTAAAAAAATGCTTGAAAAAAGCAAAAGCAAAAAATTTAGAAATCATGGTGTTTTAGTTAAATTTCCAAAAAAGAAACAAGACTTAAGAGTAGATCTACCAACAATTGGATTAAAAACTATAAAACAAAGTAAGACCGCAGGATTAAAAGGTATTGTTATTAAAAGTAAACAACATGTTTTTTTAGATAAAAGTAAATGTATTAAATTAGCTAATAAGAATAGAATGTTTATCTCAGTTAAATGAAAAAAATTTTTATATTAACCGGTGAACCTTCAGGAGATAAACTTGCTTCAAAAGTCATATCTAAACTTCAAAAGAATAACCCTAATATCGAATATTCTTGCGTTGGTGGGACACATTTAAATTCATTAGGAATAAAATCTATTTATGATCTTAAAGAAATTACTTATATTGGCTTCACAAGTGTTTTTTTAAATATTTTCAAAATAAAAAATAAAATAAATAAAACTGTTGAAGAGATAATAAAATTTAATCCAGATATTTTGTTCAGTGTAGATAGTCCTGATT
This sequence comes from uncultured Pelagibacteraceae bacterium, assembly GCA_902522895.1. Lineage (GTDB taxonomy): Bacteria > Pseudomonadota > Alphaproteobacteria > Pelagibacterales > Pelagibacteraceae > Pelagibacter. The sequence continues at coordinate 35,453 of CABYXD010000003.1, read as the reverse complement.
TTACATTAAGAGTTGCTGAAAAAGTTAAAAAATTAAATAATGAGATCAAGACTGTTCATTATGTTGCTCCTCAAGTATGGGTTTGGCGAGAGGATAGAGTAAAAAAGTTTAAAAAATTCTTAGATCATATTTTATTATTGTTTGATTTCGAAAAAAAATATTTCGATAAAGAAAATATTCCAAACACTTTTGTAGGTCATCCATTACTAGAACATGAGACAAAGAATAAGATAGATCTATCTGGCATCATCTCAAATGATAAAAAAATTATTTCTCTTTTTTCTGGTAGCAGATCATCCGAAGTAAATTTACTTTTACCTATTTTGATAGATTTTATAAATATGATGAATGCAAAATTTGATAATTTCACTTTTGTATTTCATGCAACTGATGAAAATAAGAATTTAATTAGTGAAAAGATTAATTATATAAATTTAAAAAATGTCGAAGTTATTTCTGACGAAAATATTAAAAAACAAATACTAAATAAATCTACTTTTGCAGTTTCTAAATCTGGCACTGTTTCTCTTGAAATTTGTAATGCAAAAGTTCCTTCTATAATTATCTACAAAATGAATTTTTTAAATTTTTTAATTGTCAGAATGCTTGTTAAAATCAAATTTGCTAACATTATCAACATTATAAATGACAAAGAAATAATTCCAGAATTAATACAAAAAGAGTGTAATGCCAAAGAGATTTACAATTCAGTTGTCTATTTTTTAAAAAACCCAGAATTAATGAAAAAGCAAATTAATGATTATGAGGAAACTTTAACTAAAATCAGATCAAAAACCTCATCCTCTGATGAAGCTTCTTCAGTATTAAACAAGTTTCTTATTAGTTAATCTTTTTGTTACTTCTTCTTTTCCAAGAGAAATAATTATATCATATATTCCAGGTCCAAATTTTGATCCTGTTAAAGCTATTCTCAAAGGCTGGCCAACCCCCTTAAAATTAGTATCGTTTGATTTAATCAATTCATTGACTATTGGCTCTAATGTTTCTTTGCTAAGTTTATCAATGCTAGCAAATTGAGTATTAAAATCAGAAATGACTTTTTTGGCTTTATCATCAATTAACTTGATATCATCTTGGTTAAAATTAACTTCATCAACCATGATATATTGACCATTATTGAATATATCTTCCAAGGTTTTAGCTTTATTTTTTAGGAAGGTAAGGGATTTTTTAATCTTGTCTTTTTTATCTGATTTAATTTCACTTTTATATAATTTACAATATTCAGTTAATTGATTGAATAAATCATTCTCATCAATATTCTTAATATAGTGCTCATTCATTGATAAAATTCTACTCATATCTAATTTAGAAGGTGATTTACCAATCCCTTCTAGATTAAAATGCTTAATACTTTCATCTAATGTGAATATTTCCTTATCTTTATAAGACCATCCTAATCTAAGAAGATAATTTCTTAAGGCATCTGGCATAATACCAATTTTAGAATAATCATCTAACGTAGATGCTTTATCTCTCTTTGATAATTTTTTTCCTTCAATTGTATGTATCAAAGGTATATGAACAAATGAAGGTATTTCCCATTTCATAGCTTGATAAATTTGTATTTGTTTAAAGGTATTAATTTTATGATCATCACCTCTAATAATATGTGTCATTTTCATTTGATGATCATCGACGGATACTGATAAGTTATATGTTGGAGTTCCATCATTCCTTAAAATAATAAAATCCTCAATAGTATTATTGTCTATTTCAACATCACCTTGTACTAAATCTTTTAATATAGATGTTCCATCTATTTTACTTTTAAATCGAATTACTGGCTTGATATCTTTAGGAGCATCAGATTCTTTTTTGTTTCTCCATTTTCTATCATAGATGTAAGGAATTTTTTTTTGTCTTGCTCTTTTTTTTTGTTCTTCTATTTCTTCACTTGAGCAATAACACTTATATGCATGGCCGTTTTTGAGTAATTCGTTTGCAACTTTTGTGTGATCCTCAATTTTTTTTGATTGTATATATTCCTCCCCATCATAATTAATACCAATCCATTTAAGGGATTTAACTATTTGATCTTTATATTCATCTTTTGATCTTTCTTTGTCAGTATCTTCAACTCTTAAATAAAAATCACCTTTTTGGTTTTTAGAATATAACCAATTAAATAAAGCTGTTCTCACACCACCAATGTGCAAAGGACCAGTAGGTGATGGAGCAAATCTTGTTGCTACTTTTTTCATTGAAAATGTTTAGACTATTTTATTAGAAGTTTCTATATAAAGATACTAATACGCCCTGTACTTTGACTCTATCTGGGCCAAAAATTTTAGTCTCGTAGTTTTTATTTGCACTTTCTAATGCTACCACTTTACCTTTTTTTCTAAATCTTTTAAGCATAGCTTCATGTTCATCAATAAGAGCAACAACTATTTTCCCATTATCTGCTGTATTTGTTCTTTTTATGATGACAGTATCACCTTCATTGATACCTGCTTCAATCATAGAGTCTCCCTGAACTTTAAGTCCGAAATAATCACCGTTTTTTTCTAAATTACTTGGTAATGGTATTCTTGAAACTTCATTTTGGATAGCCTCCACAGGTGTTCCTGCAGCTATTTTCCCCAAAACTGGTACCTCAGTTTCATCAGATGAAATTTTTTCCTCGTCTAAGCCTCCTTTGATTACACTAGGTGAAAAACTATTGTATATATCATTAGCAGAAGCTGTTTCAGGTAACTTTATTACTTCTAAGGCTCTTGCTTTATGTGCTAATCTTTTGATAAAACCCCTTTCTTCTAAAGCACTAATTAATCTATGTATTCCTGATTTAGATTTTAAATTTAAAGAATCTTTCATTTCTTCGTAAGAAGGAGATACACCAGAACTTCTCAACTTCTTGTTGATAAATAAAAGCAGGTTTTTTTGTTTTTTTGTTAGCATAAGAACAAATATCGTACAAAATCTGTTCTACAAAAGTTCTCTACAATTCACAATAGTAAAAAAAGTCAATGAAATAGGGGACCATTTAACTAAAGGACAGAAAAAATAGAATTATTATCCAAATTTTTCAAAAGTGATTCACCAATTAAAAAAGTTTTAATAGAGGTTTTATTTGAGAGTTCTAAAAGTTCATCCTTTGTTTTAATTCCACTTTCAGAAATTAATGGACCCGAGTGATTCACTAAAATATCATGAATATCAAAAGTTGTATTTATATCAGTTTTTAAAGTTTTAAGATTTCTATTATTTATTCCTATCAAAGCGTTTTTAAATTTAAGAGCTTGCTTAGCTTCTTCAACAGTGTGCACTTCAACTATAATAGACATATTTAATCTTAATGCCTCTTCATACAAATCATTTGCGAGGCTTTCACTAACACCAGCTAAGATAATTAATATTGCATCAGCTCCATAACTTTTTGCTAAAGGTATTTGAAATTTATCTACAAAAAAGTCTTTACATAGGATTGGTAAATTAACTTTTTGTTTAATCTTGCTAATATGTATCAGATTTCCTAAAAAAAAATCTTCTTCAGTTAAAACTGATAAACAAGAAGCCTTATTATCATTATATATATTAGCTATATTAACAGGATCGTAATCTTTAATAATTATACCTGCAGAAGGGCTAGCTTTTTTTATTTCAGCAATAATTGAAAATTTGTTTTCTTTAATATTATTTTCAATTTTTTCTTTAAAATTAATAAATGTTTTATTTGTATCAATTAATTCATTCAATGAATCTAGTGTAATAGTTTTCTTTAAATTTATTATTTTTTCACTTTTCTTTTTAATTATTTTTTCAAGAACATTTTCAGCCATTTTGAATTTTTTCCAAATGTTTTATAACTTTATTTGATAAAATATGTTCTCTTGCGTAATTATATGCATCAGCAAAACTTCGGTGATTTTCATTTACTATAAGTCCAGCAGCAGCATTTAAACACACTGCTTTAGAAAAATCATTATCTTCGCCTTTAAATATATTAATCATCTTATCTGCATTAAATTTTGCATCATCACCGACAAGATTTTCAAATTTAACTGCATTTACGTTTAATTCTTTAGGGTCAATAACAAATTCAGAAATTTCTTTATCCTTTAATTGAACAATATTTGTTTTGGCATAAGGTGAAATTTCATCTAATCCATCTTCACTATTGACAATCCATGCAAATTTAATATCTAAATTATTTAAAGCATCTGCAAATATTTTTAAAAGTTTTTTGTCAAAGACGCCAACCACTTGTCTTTTCACCAAAGCAGGGCTACTTAATGGCCCGATCATATTAAATATAGTTCTTTTTCCAATTTTTTTTCTAGTAGGACCAACAAATCTCATTGCACTATGGTAATTAGGCGCAAACATAAAACCAAAATTATTTTTGTTAATTTGAGTTTCTACGTCATTTGGTTCTAGATTTATTTTTATATTCAAAGCCTCTAAAACATCACCTGATCCACACTTAGAGGATACAGCTTTATTCCCATGTTTTGCAACTTTAACACCTATACTTGCAAGTAATAACGCTGATGCTGTAGATATATTAAGTGTATTCATGCCATCTCCACCAGTGCCACATGTATCAACACAATTTTCTACATTTACTCTTTTAGACTTATTTCTAAGAACAAAAACTCCACCCGCTATTTCATCTGAAGCTTCACCTTTAGCTGATAGAAGTGTTAGGAAATCAAATATTTCTAAGTCTTCAGCCTTACCTTCCATTAATAATTCAAATGCTGCTTTACTTTCGTCAAAGGTCAGATTTTGTTTCTTTTTTATTTTATCTATAAATTGTTTCATTAATTCTTAAATTTAATAAAGTTTTTTAAAATTTTTAATCCTAGCTTAGTTTTAATACTTTCAGGATGAAATTGTACTCCATGTATATTATACTTTTTATGTTTGACTCCCATTATTAATCCATCTTTAGTTTCAGCAGTAATTTCAAGGTTATTTGAAAGAGTTTTTTTATCAATTATTAAACTATGATATCTGGTTGCCTCAAAATTTTTAGGTAAATTTTTTAATATTCCAATCTTTTTAGATATAATTTTACTTGTTTTACCGTGCATTAATTTTTTTGCTTGAATAATTTTTGAACCAAAAACTTGTCCAATTATTTGATGACCTAAACAAACACCTAAAATAGGTATGTCTTTATGAAGAGATTTTACTATTTTTAAACAATTTCCAGATTGATTAGGGTTCCCTGGTCCTGGTGAAATTACAATTTTATTATATTTTCTCTTTAAAATTTCTTTTGTTGTAATCTTATCATTTCTAACCACATCAACTTTAGTTTTTAATGATGACAGATAATGATAAAGATTAAATGTAAAACTGTCATAATTATCTATTAATAAAATTTTCATCAACTTAGTGCATTTATTAAAGCTTTTGCTTTATTAACAGTTTCTTTATATTCATTAATTGGTTTACTATCCGCAACAATTCCAGCACCTGCTTGGACATAAAATTTTTTATTTTTAGCTACTGCAGTTCTTAAGGCTATACATGTATCAAATTCTCCATTAGCAGAAAAATAACCAATTCCACCAGCATAAACTTTTCTTCTTGTTGTTTCTAGTTCATCAATAATTTCCATTGCTCTAATTTTAGGTGCTCCAGACACTGTTCCAGCAGGAAAACCTGCTAATAAAGATTTAAATTTTGAAAATTGTTTATTGTATTCACCAATTACGTTTGAAACTATATGCATAACATGAGAATATCTCTCAATAATAAAACTCTCAGTAACTTTTACAGTATTGATTTTAGATACTTTCCCAGCATCATTTCTTCCTAGGTCTAAAAGCATTAAATGCTCAGAAAGTTCTTTTTTATCTTTTAGCAAATCTCTTTCAAAATGTTTATCTTCTTTTTTAGTTTTACCTCTAGGTCTTGTTCCAGCTATTGGCCTTACTGTAATTTTATTATCTCTTAATCTTACTAAAATTTCAGGGCTAGCACCTATTATTTGAAAATCACTAAAATTAAAAAAAAACATAAAAGGAGAAGGGTTAGTTATTCTTAATTTTTTATAAACATTTAAAGGAGATTTTGTCAACTTTGCCTCAAATCTTTGACTTAAAACTACCTGGAATATATCTCCTAATTTAATATACTTTTTTGCTTTTCTAACCATTCCAAGAAATTTATTTTTAGAAGTATTTGACTTTACTTTAATATTATCATTTTTCTTAACAGTTTTTTTATTAAAACTTTTAATTGATGATTGAATTAATAATTTAAAAAGTTCACTTTTAGTATTATCAAATTTTTTTTTATAATTACTAATTTTTTCATCACTAAAAATATTTATAATATAAAACATTTCTTTTTTAAAATTATCATAAATAATTAGAGTTCTTGGACGTAAAAGTCTTACATCTGGTAAACTGAGATCATTTTTGCAACTGTTGGGAATTTTCTCGATATATCTTATTGAGTCGTAAGAAAAATAACCTGATATTAATGAACAAATCTTTGGCAAATTTTTTGGTGTTTCAAACTTAAATTCTTCAATAATTTTTTCTATTAATTTATTGGGCTTTTCTTTTAATTTAGTTTTTTTTTTATCTTTTATTAAGTAAGATTTGTCATTATTAAACTCCCAAATTTTGTCTGGATTTTTACCAAAAATTGTATATCTGCCTTTAATCTTTCCTTTTTCGACAGACTCAAAAATAAAACTATTTTTTTCAATTAAAAAATTATCAATTAGATTTAAAACCTCATCATCGTTTTTAACTTTTTTTGAGGTATAAATTATTTGATTTTTTTGGGACCTATGTTGAAACTTAAAATCTTTGAAGCTTCTATTAATTTTCATTGAAATAAATTTTTAACATTATTTAAAGCCTTTTGATTTATATCAACTTTATATTTAGTATTAAGCAAAATATCATATGATTTTAAAATAAAACTTCTATTGTTCGTATTTTCTTTGGCTATAAATGATTTAAATTCATCTGAATTTTTTTTTAATTTAACATCCTTATAATTTTTAACCTTTGCTAGGTAAACTTTTTTGTTCTCGTCACTGATTAGTGTAAATGAATTAATAGGTAGAGTGTAAAGTAATTGAACCGAATTAATATCAAATTTTTTATTATCTCTTATAGAATTTAATGTTAAAAATTTTATTTGATCACCACCAAGTTTTAAAAATTCGTTATTATCCATTTTTTTATTTCTAATTTGATCTAGTAATTCTTTATTATATTCAAATTTATTTTTTTGAACAATCAAGTCTAAAATTTCATCTTTAATTAGTTTATCATTAATATCTGGTGTCTTTTCTTCCAAATTTTCTATTTTATAAATGATAAAATTTTCTACATCTTCAAATAAATCAATTTTTTCACTTCTTAATTCATAAATTTTTTTTTCTATTTTATTGCTATCCTTGGAATATTTATAATCATTTATATTAATACTATCTAAATTAAATTCAGAAATTATCTGTTCAAAACTTTCACCATTAAGAATTTTGTTTTCTATTTCATCAATTTTATCAAAAAATATTTGATTAAACTCATCAATACCTAATAAATTCTTTGGATTAATTGATGCATATTTGAAATCAATATATTCTACTTTTAGCTGGTCTTCATTTTCATTAATAAAATTTTTGATATCTGTATTGCTAAAATCTTTATTTTTTTTATAAAACTTATCTAAATCAATGAAACTTAATTCTAATTTTTTATTTTCATTTTCAAATAATTTTTTGGTAAAAAATTCAGGAGAGATAGTCCCGGCACCAATAAAATCAAATAATTTTTTTTGCAACTCTCTTTCTTTTAATCTTTGCTCAAAAATAGGCGCCGACATATTATTTTCTAGAAGAAATTTTTCATATTTAATTCTTTGAAAAACTCCATTTTCGTCAAGAAAATTATTATTTAATTTAATTTTTTTTGATAATGAATTTTTTGAAAGCATCATATTGAAATCTTCAATCTCTAAATTTAGTAAAGTTGCCGAAATTAAACCTGACAATAGTTCTTCAATAATATTATTGTTTAGATTATCTTTTATTGCTTGTTGTGAAATACCACTTTTATTAATGTAATTAATAAAGTCTTGAGTAGTAACATTTATCTTGTTTATTTTTGCAATGTTGTTTTGGTTATTTGACATAAATCCACCACCAAATCCCCCAAAACCAAATGCTATGATAATTACAAATATTAATATTATTCCAGCAATTTTATTTTTATTAAGATATTTTGCGATGTTCATTTTAACTTTATTTATGTATTGATCTGTAAAATCAAATCTATAGATTAAAAATAGAATTATGACAAATAAATATATGTATTTTGTAGCTAATTGGAAAATGTTTGGAAACTTAAAATCAATAAATACATTGGATAAAGTAATTAAATTTTCAAAATCTAAAGAAATCAAGAAGGGTAGACTGATTTATTGTCCTCCATATACTTTACTAACCTCTTTTTTTAAAAAATTCGAAAATTGTTTAATAGATATTGGTGCGCAAAATTGTCATGAAAATGATAATTATGGTCCGCACACAGGTTTTATTAATTCGCGAATGTTAAAAAGTATAGGAGCAAATTATGTTATTATAGGTCATTCAGAAAATAGAAAAAAAGGTGAAACGGATAAACTTATTAATCTTAAAATTAAAAATGCTATTAAGGCAAAATTAAAAGTTATATTTTGTATCGGAGAGACCTTAACTGAAAAAAAAAAGGGTAAAACTAGATTAGTTTTGGCAAAACAAATAAGACTTGGTTTAGATAAAATTAAAAAAAGATCTAATATATTTATTGCCTATGAACCTGTTTGGTCTATTGGTACAGGCCATATTCCAAAACCCAAAGAGCTTGAACAAATAGTAAAATTCATTAAGAAAAAATTTAAAGGTAAATCACCAAAAATTTTATATGGAGGATCTGTTAGTCCTCAAAACATAAGTGATTTAAAAAAGATTAATAGCCTTGATGGTTTTTTAATTGGTGGAGCATCACAAAACCCAAAAAAATTTATTGATATAGTTAAAAAAACCTATAATTAATCCGCATGGAAAATATTTTACTGGTATTGAACATTGTATTTGCAATTATTCTAGTTTTACTGATTTTGATGCAAAAATCTGAGGGTGGTGCTCTAGGAATTGGTGTTTCACAAGAAAATATGATGTTTTCTAAAACTGCTGGAAATTTTATGACTAAAGCTACCGCAGTCATAGCTACACTTTTTATAATTTGCAGTCTTGCATTAACTATTATTTCAAGAGGAGAGCTTGCTCCAACAAATTCGGTTCTAGATACAATAGAAGAAAAAACCGAGGATACTCCTTCTGTTCCTGAAAATAATTAGTTCTTTTCTTTCTCTTTATTTTTCGTTATAAGATAATTCCATGGCGCGATATATATTTGTCACGGGCGGCGTGGTTTCATCTTTAGGAAAAGGTCTCTCATCTGCTTCATTAGCATATCTTCTACAATCAAGAGGTTATAAAGTAAGACTTAGAAAATTAGATCCTTATTTAAATGTCGACCCAGGAACAATGAGTCCATTTCAACATGGGGAAGTTTTTGTAACTGATGATGGTGCAGAAACAGATCTTGATTTAGGACATTATGAAAGATTTTCAGGAGTTTCAGCAAAAAAATCAGATAATATTACAACCGGAAAAATTTATAATGATGTTCTTAGAAAAGAACGTAAAGGAAAATATCTTGGTAAGACAGTACAAGTAATACCTCATATAACTGATCGAATAAAAGAATTTATAAAAAATGACTCTTCAAAGGAAGACTTTATAATTTGTGAGATTGGAGGCACAGTTGGAGATATCGAAAGTTTACCTTTTATTGAAGCAATAAGACAATTTGCAAATGATATTGGCAAGAAGAATGCATTATTTATTCATTTAACACTTGTTCCTTATTTAAAATCCTCAGATGAAATAAAAACTAAACCCACACAACATTCAGTAAAAGAGCTAAGAAGTATAGGTATTCAACCTGATATAATAATTTGTAGATCGGAAAGACCAATTCCACTAAATCATCGTAAAAAAATATCTTTATTTTGCAATATAGATATCAAAAATGTAATTGAGACCGTTGATGTAAGAACTATTTATGAAGCCCCTATAAGTTTTTCAAAAGAAAAATTAGATATACAAGTTTTAAATTATTTTAAACTAAAATCAAAAAAACCTGTTAATCTAAATCCGTGGAAAAAAATTACTAAAATTATCTTACAAAAGAAAAAAGCCGTAAATATAGCTTTAATAGGAAAGTATGTAGAATTAAAAGATGCTTATAAATCTTTGGATGAAGCACTCACACATGGTGGTATAGAGAATAATGTTAAAGTAAATTTAGTAAGAATTGACTCAGAAAAATTAAAAGTATCTGAAATAAGATTAAAACTTAAGAATATTTCTGGAATTTTAATACCTGGGGGTTTTGGTAAGAGAGGCACAGACGGTAAAATTGAAGCTATCAAATATGCGAGAAATAATAAAATTCCCTTCTTGGGCATATGTTATGGAATGCAGATGGCAATAATAGAATTTGCTAGAAATAAGTTGAATTTAAAAAAAGCTACTTCAAGTGAGTTTGATAAAAAAGGTTTACATATTATTGGATTAATTAATGAATGGACAAAAGATGGTAGAAAAATTAAGGGTACAGATAAGAATCTCGGTGGAACTATGAGATTGGGTACTTACGATGCAAAATTGAAAGAAAACTCAATGATTAAGAAAATTTATAAAAAAAATATTATTAAAGAAAGACACCGTCATAGGTACGAAGTTAACATAGCTTATAAAGAAAAATTTGAGAAAAATGGTATGGATTTTTCAGGATTATCTCCAGATGGTGAGTTGCCTGAAATAATTGAGCTTAGAAATCACCCCTGGTTTATTGGTGTTCAATTTCACCCAGAATTTAAATCTAGACCTTTGGCTCCTCATCCTTTATTCTCATCGTTTATCAAGGCATCGAAAAATCATAAATGAGTAATTTTAAAGTAAATTGTGGAAATATAGAAATCTCGAATGAGAATAAGATTTGTATTATAGCTGGTCCATGTCAGTTAGAAACAGAACAACATGCTATGGATATGGCAGGGAAAATCCAAGAGATTACTAAAAAATTTAACCTTGGATTCATTTATAAAACATCATTCGACAAAGCTAATAGAACAAGCCTTAAAGGAAAAAGAGGAGCAGGTTTAGAAGCTTCACTTCCAGTATTTGACAAAATTAAAAAAGAATTAAAAGTGCCAATCTTAACTGATATACATAACATAGAGCAGTGTTCTATTATTAGTAAACATGTTGATGTAATTCAAATACCTGCTTTTCTTTGTAGACAAACAGATTTATTAATTGCTGCAGCTAAAACTAATAAGATTGTAAATGTAAAAAAAGGCCAATTCTTGGCCCCATGGGATATGGTTAATGTTACTAAAAAAATTTCAGACTCAGGAAATAAAAATATATTGGTCACAGAGAGGGGTGCAAGTTTTGGGTACAATACACTTGTTTCTGATATGAGATCACTACCAATAATGGCTAAAAATGGTTACCCAGTTATTTTTGATGCAACTCATTCAGTTCAACAACCTGGAGGACTTGGAGAAAAAAGTGGTGGTCAAAGAGAATTTGTAGAATATTTAGCTAGAGCTGCTGTTGCTGTAGGAGTAGCAGGTGTGTTCATTGAAACACATCAAGATCCAGATAATGCTCCTTCAGATGGACCTAATATGGTTCCATTAGATAAATTAGAAAATCTATTAAAACAACTTTCAAATATAGACAATTTAATAAAAAATTAGTGAGTAAAATTTTAAAAGTAAAAGCACGTCAAGTTTTTGATAGTAGAGGAAATCCAACAATAGAGGCAGAAGTTTTTACTAAAAATAATAGTGCTAGTGCTATATGCCCTTCAGGTGCATCGACTGGAACATATGAAGCATTTGAAAAAAGAGATAAAAAAAATAAAAGATATTTGGGAAAAAGTGTTTTAAGTGCAATTAATCTAATTAATTCTATAATTTCAAAGAAACTAAAAGGCAACAATATACACAATCAAGAAAAAATTGATGCTTTAATGATTAATTTAGACGGAACAAGACAAAAAACTAGATTAGGAGCAAATGCTATTCTATCTGTATCGATTGCAGTTAAAAAACTTTCTGCAAAATTAAAAAAAAAACCATTATATAAAACTTTTTTAATTAAAAATAATTTTAAATTACCATATCCATTAATGAACATAATTAATGGAGGAGCTCATGCTAATAATGGTTTGAGAATTCAAGAATTTATGATTAGACCAGATCGAGCAAAAAGTTTTTCAGAAGCAATGAGAATTTGTTTTTTAGTAATTAAAAATTTAAGTAAAATTATTAAAGCAAGAGGTTTATCAACTTCAGTTGGTGATGAGGGTGGATTTGCACCAATGATTAATAACAATAATAAAGCATTAGATTTAATTATTTCAGCTATAAAAAGATCTGGTTTCATTAATGGTAAAGATGTATCAATTTGTCTAGATGTAGCAGCTAACGAATTGTTTAAGAAAAAAAAATATTCAATCCACTCTAAAAATTATATTTCTGTTGAAAAATCAATCAATGAATACAAAAAAATGATAAAGAAATATAAAATTAAATCCATTGAAGATCCATTTGCTGAAAATGATTGGATATCATGGAATAAATTGATGAAATCAATAAAAAAAGTACAAATTGTAGGTGATGATCTCTATGTAACCAATCTAGAAAGACTAAAAAAGGGCTTTTTAAATTTATCCTCAAATGCAATTTTAATTAAACTTAACCAAATAGGCACTGTCTCAGAAACATTAGAAGTTATAAAATTTGCACAAATAATTGGATTTAAAACGATTATTTCACATAGATCTGGTGATAGTGAAGATACATTCATAGCTGATTTAGCTGTTGGAACAAACTCAAATCAAATTAAAACAGGATCTTTAGCAAGATCTGAAAGAGTTGCTAAATATAATCAATTAATACGTATAGAAGAAGATCTTGGAAAAAAAGCTAGAATGAATAAAATTCATTAATGCTTAAAAGTATAAAAAATAATTATTTTATATTGATTTCAACGTTTTTAGTTTTTTATTTTTTCTTTAATTTAATTTCTGGCGAAAGAGGTTTAATTTCATACCTTGAAAAATTAAAAATTTTAAAAAATTTAAAAGAAAAAGAGGTGCAATTAAGTAACAAAATCGAAGAATTAGATTTTAGAAATTCTTTATTAAGCGACAATCTTGATCTTGATTATATTGAAACATTAATTAGACAAAGATTTTTATTTGGAAAAAAAGGTGAGACAATTTATATAATTAAAGATAATGACACAAAAAACTAGACCCAGACATCCTGAAAAAGTAAAAAATCCAATTAGTCCGATTAAAAAAAAACCTGAATGGATTCGATCTAAGCTTTCAAACAGTAAAGAATTTTTTTTAACTAAAACTATTGTTAATAAAAATAATCTTGTGACTGTTTGTCAAGAAGCTAACTGTCCAAATATTACCGAATGTTGGAGTAAAAGACATGCAACATTTATGATTATGGGAGATACTTGTACAAGAGCTTGTGCATTCTGCGATGTAAAAACTGGTAAACCAAGTAAATTAGATAAATTAGAACCAATTAAAATTTCTCAAGCAGTTAAAAAGTTAAATTTAAAACATGTAGTAATTACCTCAGTTGATCGAGATGATTTAGATGATGGTGGTTCAAACCATTTTTTTGAAGTTATTAATCAAACCAGAAAAATAAATCCTAATACTACGATTGAAGTATTAACACCTGATTTTTTACGAAAAGGAGAGGCTTACAAAAAAGTTTTAGAGGCAAACCCTGATGTTTTTAACCATAATATTGAAACTGTTCCAAGTCTTTATTTAAAAGTCAGACCAGGGTCTAGATATTTTGCGTCTTTAGAACTTTTAAAAAATGCAAAAAAAAATAATAAAAAAGTTTTTACTAAATCTGGGATAATGGTTGGACTAGGAGAGACTAAAGATGAAATATTACAAGTTATGGACGATCTTAAATCAGCTGATGTTGATTTTCTAACTATTGGTCAATACTTACAACCATCTGTAAAACATTTTCCTTTAGATAGATATTATACACCTCAAGAATTTGAAGAACTTGGAGCTATTGCTAAAGCAAAAGGATTTTTACTAGTTTCATCATCTCCGCTTACAAGGTCTTCTTATCATGCTGATGAGGATTTTGCTAAACTTCAGCAAAACAGAAATAATTTTCATTAATGCCAAAGGCTTCAGTTAAGAGATTAATTGAATGCAACAAAAATCAATTAATTGATTTAGTGCTTGATATAGAAAAGTACCCAGAATTTGTTCCATTTTGTTTAGATGCTCATATTCATGAAAAAAATAATGAAGGAGATTTAACATTAATTATTGCAGATTTAACAATAGGTAAGGGACCGTTCAAGGATACTTACAAAAGTGATGTAAAGTTTAATAAAAAAAATAGCACAATAAACGTTTCTAATATTGGTGGACCATTAAATCATCTTGAAAATACTTGGTATTTTAAAGAACAAGAAAGGGGAACAGAAATTTCTTTTGATATTGATTTTGAGATTGAAAATAAATTTTTAAATATTGTGATGACAAAATCTTTTCAATTTGGTCTAGATAAAATAGCTGATGCTTTTCAAAAGAGGGCGGAAGAGTTATTTGGTAATTCTAAGAATTAAATTTAAAGCTTTTTTTACAGTAGCTTTTTGTATTGATGATCTTTTTTTAACTTTAAATAAACATCTATTAATTTGAATTTTGTTACCTTTTTTGACCCCAATATAAACTAGACCAACAGGCTTTTTTTTTGTACCACCTTTTGGTCCTGCAATACCAGTAATTGAAACATTAATATTAGCTTTTGATATTTTAGATAAATTTTTGACCATCGCTAAACAACATTCATGACTTACAGCACCATATTTTCTGATGATATTTTTATTAATTTTTAAGAATTTGATTTTCGCTTGATTTGAATAGGTAACTAAACCTAAATTGAATATTTTTGATGCCCCACTTATTGAAGTAATTGAGCTAGCAAGCAATCCACCCGTACAGGATTCTGCTAGTGAAATTTTAAGTTTTTTATTTGTTAATTTTTTTACTAAAGATTTCATCAGATAAGATAACTACTTAAAACCATAAAACAAATTAAAGATAAAACTACATAAAATCCTGCACAAACATCATCCATAATTACACCAAAACTATTTTTAAAGTTTTTATCAAAAAAACTAACTGGAAATGGTTTTGCTATGTCAAAAAATCTAAACAATACAAAGCAAACACCGTAAAAGATTATAGCTTCATCAGATGACTTTTCTGTTCCATGTGAAATTTCATAAAGATAAATTGGAATAGATTGGCCAATGAATTCATCAATAATTACTTCTTTGGGATCCTTATCTTCATTATCTTTAATGTGTGCTGAGACTGCTGAAAAGGAATAGATAAAAATAGCTATCAATCCTATCAATATAATATTGGAAGATATATTTAATACATGAAAAGAAAGATAAAGAATTATTACTGTGGCTAAGGATCCAAACGTGCCAGGGATTTTAGGAATTTTTCCTAAACCAAACATTGTAACAAATAAAGTATTAAAAGTTTTAATCATATTTTGTTATTGAAACTATTACCTCACAAGCTATTGCTTTTTCTTTTCCTATTAAACCTAATTTTTCTACCGTTTTTCCTTTTATGTTAATAAGATTTTTATTTAAACCCATTAGATTTGATATCGAGCTAACTATTTTGTTTCTATATTTTGAAACTTTTGGTTGTTCACAAATTAAATTTATATCAAGATTATTCATATAAAAATTAGATTTATATAAATTATTTATAATAGGTTTTAACATCTTAGGTGATCTTATATTTTTAAACTTTCTTGAGTTTGGAAAATAAGTACCAATATCTTTTTTTCTTGTAGCTCCTAAAATTGCGTCAATTATTGCATGTAGAATTACATCTCCATCTGAATGTCCCTCAAGTCCTGAATGAAATGGTATTTTCACTCCACCTAAATAAAGTTTTTTATTTCTAATTAATCTATGTAAATCAAAACCTAAACCAAAATAGGTTTTAGAAGTTTTTATATCGTTAAGGTATGTAATCTTATTATTTTGATTTTCTCCTGATATAAATTTTATTTTATAATTCTGATTTAGAAAAAGAGTAGCCTCATCACTTATCTTATTTTTTTCTTTAGATGCGAGTTTATACAGCTCTTCAAATCTAAAAGCCTGAGGGGTTTGGGTTAATATCGAATTATTTTTATTAAGATTAAATATTTGATTTTTAATTTTATATTTTATTGAATCTTTTGAAGTTACAACAGGAACAACAGCTTTATTTTTTTTTAAATTTTTTGAAATGTTTTTTAGCAGTTTAATTGAAAAATTAGGTCTTGCTGCATCGTGTATATAAACATTTAGAGGCTTGTATCTTTTTAGATATCTTAAAGCTTTCAAAGAAGAGTCCGATCTTTCCTTGCCTCCTTTAATGATTCTAATTTGTTTTGGGTATTTCTTTTTTTTAAAATGATTAAGATCTTTTGTTACAATTATTATCTTTTTAAAAAGCTTTGAATTAAAGGCCTTTTCAATTGAATGTTCTAATAATTCTTTATTTTTATAAAAAAAATATTGTTTAGGCTTTTTTGCATTAAATCTTTTACTAGATCCAGCAGCTAAAATTATAAAGTAGTTGTTCATTTTTATTTACTATAATATCTCTAAATTGTGCGAGAGTTTTTAAAAAAAAATATATTAATTATCATACTATTTATAATTACTCTATTTGTAGGATTTTTCACATTTTTAACTTTTATCGATAAAAGTTTTATAGACTTAAATCAAGAAAATCTTCAATATTTATTAGTTTCTAATATTATTCTCTTAATTTTATTATTTGTTTCTATTTTTTTTGAAATTAAAAAATCAATTAAATCTGACATTGATAAAGATGGAATTACTTCTAACAAAAAATATATAACTTTTTTTTCATTATTTACTTTAATTCCTTCAATCCTTATATCTATTTTTTCATTATTTTTATTTTCATTCGCTTTAGAAAAATATTTTGATAAAAAAGTAACTACTGTTGTTAACAATTCTTATGAGTTAGCAAAAAGTTATGTTAAAGAAGTTAGAAACAAAGTTGAAGCTGATATAATTCTTATAGCTTTTGATACAAACAAAAGTGCAAAGTTTCTTAATGATAATCCAAAAGAATATTTAAGATTTTTAAAAACGCAAAAATTGATAAGAGATATAGATGAAATTCATATAATTGATGAAAGTAAAAATCTTCTCTTTTCAAATTTGGAAGACTTAACAAATTATAATCCACCATTAGATGAAGCAATTAAACTTGTACTGACAGATGATAGGCCTCTAAAGATAATAAATGCACCACAAAACATATCTGCTGCAATAATGCGATTGCAAAGCTTTGATAATAGATTTTTATATGTGATTAAATATTTAGATAAAGATATTTCAAAGTACCTAACCGAGTCTCAAGAGGCTAAAAATTTTTACTATACGGTTGAAGAAAAAAGCACTGGGATAAAAATTTCATTTGCAATTATTTACCTAATTATAGTGACATTATTGCTATTTATTTCTATTACGATCGCAATACGATTTTCATCAAGATTTTTTAGATCAATTAATAATTTAATTTTTGCATCTTATGCTATTGGAAAAGGAGATTTAGATATTAAGGTTCCAGAAATTAAAACAGATAAAGATCTCGAAAAGTTAAATTCAAATTTTAATTTAATGATTAATAGATTAAAATCTCAACAAGAAAAATTAATTATTAATGAAAGACATGAAGCATGGGGTAATCTTGCTAGAAAACTTGCTCATGAAATTAAAAATCCACTAACACCAATTCAATTAACTATTGATAGAATTAAATCTAAATACTCTACAAAAATTAATGACAAAGAAAAATCTAATTTTGAAGAAAATCTTAAAATCATTAATAATCAAATTAAACAAATTGAGAATTTAGTTAATGAATTTTCTGATTTTGCAAGGATGCCCAAACCAATTTTGAAAGAAAATGATTTAATCAAAATACTGAATGAAACTATTAAATTGGTATCTGAACTTGATAAAGATATTAAGATAAATTATAAAACTGATTTAGAAAAAATACTTTTTAAAAGTGACAAAGAGCAATTAAGTAGAGTTTTTTTAAATTTAATTAAAAATTCAATTGAAAGTATTAAGCAAAAAGAGGAAAAAAGCCCTAATTTTTTAAAAGAAATATCTATTGAAATTAAGACAGATAATGATCATATAAATATTACTATAATCGATAATGGAATAGGTTTTGTAGATTTTTCAGATAATATTAAAAATATATTACATCCATATTTTACTACAAAGAAAAATGGAACAGGTCTAGGTCTTTCGATTGTAAATAAAATTGTGAATGATCATAATGGAAAAATTAAATTTATCTCAATAAATGATGGTGCTAAAGTAGAAATAATTTTTAATCATGATAGTTGAAATATTAATAGTCGATGATAATGCGGATATAAGAAATATATTAAATGATCTTCTTATAGATGCTGGTTATCGAACAAGAGTTGCAGCTAATTACAATCAAGCATTAAGTGAGATTGATAAGAAAATTCCTGACATTGCTATTCTTGATGTGAAATTAGACAAAGGAGACAATGATGGAATTCAGTTATTATCACATATAAAATCTAAGAATAAAGATGTTCCTATTATTATGATATCAGGACATGCTAACATTGAAATGGCAATAACTTCTTTAAAACATGGTGCATTTGAATTTGTAGAAAAACCTTTTGATCAGACAAGATTGTTAAATTTTGTTCGTAGAGCAGTGGAAAACTTAAACCTGAAAAATCAAAATAAGGACTATGAAAATAAACTTTTTTCATCATATGATTTAATTGGAGATAGCAAAAATATTACTACTATTAGAGATCAAATAAAAAAAATTTCTTTAACTGACAGCAGAGTTATGGTGAATGGCCCATCAGGTTCTGGCAAAGAACTTATCGCAAGAAAAATACATAAAGGATCTAAAAGAAATACTAAATCATTTGTAATTTTGAATGGAGCCTTGTTAGATAATAATAAATATGAATTAGAATTATTTGGTGAAGAGAAATCAGATGGATCAATTTCATACGGTGCTCTAGAAAAAGCAAATAATGGAACCTTATTAATTGATCAAATCTCAGATATCCCTTTGGATATTCAATCTAAAATTTTGAGAGTTTTAACTGACCAAAAGTTTAAAAGAGTTAATGGATCAAATGATATTAAAGTTGATGTAAGACTAATTTGCTCCTCTAATAAAGATTTAAAAAATGAAATTGAAATGGGAAATTTTAGAGAAGATCTTTTTCATAGAATAAGTGTATTTGAAATTAATATTGAACCTTTAAGTCAAAGAATTTCTGATATACCATTATTAATCAAATATTTTTCAAAAAAAATTTCAGAAAATTATAATATTAAAGAATTTGAAATTGATGAAAATGATAACTATATATTAAATCATAATTGGCATGGTAACGTTAGAGAATTAAGAAATTTGATTGAGAGAGTTGCTATTCTTCAACCAGGAAGCAAAGAAAAGATTTCAAATATTATTAAAGAATCCCTAAAAAGTGATAATTTTCAGGAAAAAGTAACAGAAAATAGCCTTTCTGTGCCATTAAAAGAAGCTAGAGAAAAATTTGAAAAGGAGTATTTAACTATTCAATTAAAAAAATTTAATGGAAATATATCAAAAACAGCAAATTTTGTTGGCATGGAAAGAAGCGCATTACATCGAAAACTTAAAGGTCTAGGAATTAAAGAATTTAACTAAATGAATATCATTATTTGTGGTGCTGGAAGAGTAGGGTTTACTATAGCTAAATTACTGAGTGAGCAAGGACACTCAATAACTGTAATTGATCAATCTAGTGAAGATATAGAGAAAATTAACGATAGTTTGGATGTAAAAGCAATTGTTGGAAAAGCAACATATCCATCTATTCTAGAAAAAGCTAATGCTACTGAAACAGATATGATTATAGCAGTTACAAGAAATGATGAAATTAATATGCTTATATGTCAAATAGCTTTCTCAATTTTTAATATTCCAAAAAAAATAGCTAGAATTAGATCTCAAGATTACTTAAATCCCAAATTCACGAGAGTTTATAGTAAGGAAAACTTACCTATAGATGTAATCATTTCACCTGAAATAGAGATAGCAAAGTCAATTCAAAGAAAATTAGAAGCTCCAGGAGCTTTAGATAGTGTTCCTTTCGCAGATAATAAAATAAGATTATTAGAAATTCTTATTAAAGAAAATTGTAAATCTATAAATATAAAGTTTAATGAGTTAACTAAAAAATATCCCAAACTTGAAGCCAATATTATTGGGATTAATAGAGAAGAAAAGTTTTTTATTCCAAAAAAAAATGACTCTGTAAAAAAAGATGATAAAATTTATGTTATAATCAACTCATCGCAAATGGCTGAAACTTTAGAGGCCTTTGGTCATGAAGAAAAAATATCAAAAAAAATACTAATTATTGGTGGTGGAAACATTGGTTATAATCTTGCTAAAAATTTAGAAAATACTTTAGAAACTGTGAGAGTAAAGATAGTGGAAAAGAATAAAGAACGAGCAGAATACCTAGCAAATGAATTAAACGATACAATAATTATAAATGGTAATGGTTTAGATGAAGAAGTTTTGACTGAGGCAAATTTAGATGAGTCAGAAACTGTGCTAGCTTTAACCAATGATGATGAAGATAATTTGATGGTAAGTGTTCTTGTAGAAAAATTTGCTAAAGATCAAAAAGAAATAGAAGACAAACGTACAATGGCACTAATCAATAAACCAAATTATACGCTTCTTCAATCATCTCTTAAGATTGATGATATTATTGATCCAAGAATGAATACTGTATCAAGTATTTTAAAACATATTCATAAAGGATCAATTGAAAACGCCTATACGATATCAAATGGAGAATATGAAGTTATAGAGGCAGAAATTATAGAAACATCTGAATTAATAAATAAAGAAATTAAAAATTCAAACTTACCTGATGATGTTAGAATTGGAGCTGTATTAAGAGATAAAAAAGTAGTTATACCTAGATCAGATTTTATTTTTAAAAAAGATGATAAAGTAGTGTTTATTGCCAAAAAAGACTCAATACCAACTGTAGAGAATATTTTTAGATTAAGTTAATTTAATTTTGATGTTCGGATTAAGAATTAGATATTTAAGTTTCTTTTTTGGTTTAATTACTATCTTGTCTTTTTTTAATGTAATTTATTCATATTATTTAAATTTATATCTCAATCTTAATACTTATTATATAAGCTTAGTTTTATCATTAGTTATTGCTTTAATATTTTATAAATTTGAAATAAAAAAAAACAAAATTTCAATTTTTGAAAAAATTTTAACTGTTTTTTTTGGTTACATTACAATACCAATTGTATTATCACTTCCTTTTTATTTCAGTATATATAACTTAAGTTTTTTAAATTCATTCTTTGAAGCTATATCAGGATTTACATCAACTGGATTTACAACTTTTGAAAATATTAAACATATTGATCAAAGTTTAATTTTATGGAGATCCTCTATACAATGGATTGGTGGTTTATATTTTCTTTTCTCTATAATTTATCTGATTGATATCTATGATGAAAGTTTTAAAAAATCTTTAACAAATTATCTATCATTTAATAGTTCTGAAATTTTGAAACAATCAATGAAGATTTTTTTATTATATTCTGGTCTTACATTTTTAATATTTATTATCTTAAACTTAATTTCTATTAGAAGTTTTGACTCTTTAAACCTAGCTTTTACAATTATTTCATCTGGTGGATTTTTACCAACTAATGAACTATCAAATATTTTAAAAAATAATACTCAAATAATTATTTTTTCTTTATTACTTTTATTTTCATACTTTAGTATTTTTTTTAGCTACAATTTATTTTTTATTAAAAAAAAAAATATTAATTTTTTCTACGAAGACTTACATTTAATATTTTATTTTTTAATTGTAGTTGCAATTTTCTTGTTATTTTTTTCATTTAATCAAGATTTTTCAATAAATCTTCTCTCATTATCGAGTAGTATGTCTAATATTGGATTTTCTCTTGGTTACGAACAATCAAATTTAAATTTTATTTATTTGATTTTAGTTATAATTGGCGGTTCTTTTTTTTCTACTAGTTCTGGTTTAAGATTTATTAAGATTTATTCATTATTTAAATATTCAATTAACCAAATTTTATCTTACAGTAGGCCTAAAAATATTTTTATGAATAAGTTATTATTCACTGAAATTAACTTTGATTTCAAAGAAATAAATAAATATTTTTTGACGATTATAATATTCATTATATCTCTTTTTACCCTTACTATTTTACTTTGCTTAAGTTCAATAGACTTTGAAAGTGCTTTTAAACTCTCAATATTAACAATTATGAATACTGTTAACTCCGCGTCATATGGGTTATCAGATTTTGATTTCTATAATTTAAATTATTTTACCAAGTATTGTTTAATTTTATTTATGATTATCGGGAGAATTGAATTGTTAACAATTCTCATAATTATTAAAAATTTTCTTTTTAAAGATTAGTTATTTATTGTATATGTATTAATATTTTGCGCCCTTAGCTCAGCTGGATAGAGCATCGGTTTTCTAAACCGAGGGTCGGAGGTTCGAATCCTCCAGGGCGCGCCAAAATAACCATTTTTTGATATAAAATTTAACTTGACTGAAATTTAAAAAAGTAAATTTTTTAAAATAATTTCTCTTGAACAGTATTTTCTTACATGCTTAAATTGTAAAAATTCAAATTAGTTTTTGAATTATTTGTTAACAAATAAAGATAACCAAAAGGAAGAATAATGTTTAAATACTTAAAACAATTATTTTCTTTAGTTGCTATGGTTGCTGTGTTGTTTACTTTTACAACTGAGACTATGGCTGCTAAAAAATCTAAGACACTTAAAAACACTCAAAAGAAGGGTTTTGTAAGATGTGGAGTATCTCAAGGTCTTCCAGGATTTTCTAATGCTGATGCAGCAGGAAATTGGACTGGAGTTGATGTTGATGTATGTAGAGCGGTAGCTGCTGCAGTATTAGGTGATGCAAATAAAGTTAAATTTACACCACTAAGTGCTAAAGAAAGATTTACAGCTTTAACTTCTGGTGAGATTGATATCTTATCAAGAAACACAACTTGGACTCTTTCAAGAGATGCTGATATCGGACTTACTTTCGTAGGTGTGAACTTTTACGATGGACAAGGTTTCATGGTAAGAAAAAGTTCAGGTATTACTTCAACAAGCCAATTCAAAAATGGTATCTCAGCTTGTACAAATATTGGTACAACAACTGAGTTAAATATGAGAGACTTCTTTAATTCAAGAGGAATTTCTTATGAGCCAGTTGCTTTTGAAAAAGCTGACGAAGTTGTAGCTGCATATGATGCAGGTAGATGTGATACTTATACTACTGATAAATCTGGTTTAGCTGCTCAAAGAACTAAAATGAAAAACCCTGATGAACACATTGTTTTACCAGAAACTATTTCTAAAGAACCTTTAGGACCAGTTGTAAGACAAGGTGACTCAGTATGGGAAGATATCGTTAGATGGTCTTTGAACACTATGATCGAAGCAGAAGAATACGGTATTACTTCAGCTAATGCAGACTCAATGAAAACTTCAGATAACCCGCAAATTAAAAGACTTGTTGGTGCTGAAGGTGAAATGGGTGCAGCATTCGGTTTAGATAACGAGTGGAACTTAAGAATTATCAAACAAGTTGGAAACTATGGTGAAAGTTATAAGAGAAATATAGCTGACACTGGTATTTTACCAGACAGAGGTCCAAATGAATTATGGACTAAAGGTGGTATTTTATACGTTCCGCCATCAAGATAATTTAAGTTATAAATTAATTAAAAAGGGCTAGATTTTTCTAGCCCTTTTTTTATAAACTCTTATATTATCTCCATTGTGAATTTTAAACTTAAAGATATAGGGCCACAATTAATTACAGTTTTGGCTGTCGTTCTAGTTTTTGGTTTTTTTACATACAATGCTCAAGTCAATATGGAAAATAGGGGTATTGATTTTGGTTATGGATTTTTATCTCAAGAGTCATCATTTGATGTTCAATTTTCTTTAATAGAATATGATGGGTCTCATTCTTATTTTAGAGCATATTTAGTCGGTTTATTAAATACTATACTAGTTTCAGTTATTGGAATTATTCTTGCAACTATACTTGGAGTAATAGTTGGAATAGCAAGATTATCACCTAATTATTTAATTAATAAATTTGCAGCTTTTTATGTCGAATTTTTTAGAAATATACCGCTACTTCTACAAATATTTTTTTGGTACTTCGCCGCTTTAAGAGCTTTACCACTTCCACAAGATGCAGAACCAATGTTTGGAATTTCGTTCTTAACAATTAAAGGTTTGTTTGTTCCTGCTTTTATTTGGCAAAATTTTAATGTCTTCTTTTATTCAATAGTCGCAGCAATTATTGCAATAATAGTCATTCGTATTCACGCAAAAAAAAAACAAGAAACTCTAGGTAAGCAAACACCAGTTTTATTTATTTCAATAGGTTTATTATTAATTTTACCTCTTTTAAGTTTTTTAATTGGTGGTGTAAGACTTTCATTTGAAATTCCTGTTTTAAAGCAACTAGCTACAACTTCATTTATTTATGAAGGTGGTGTAAGTTTGCCACCCGAGCTAATTGCATTAGCATTATCCTTATCTTTGTATACTGCAACTTTTATAGCAGAATGCGTTAGAGCTGGGATACAAGGTGTTGGTAAAGGGCAAAAGGAGGCAGCAGCATCAATTGGTCTTACACCAAATCAAGTACTTAAACTTGTTATAATGCCTCAAGCTCTAAGAATAATAATACCACCTACAACAAATCAGTATTTAAATCTTACTAAAAATTCTTCATTAGCTGCCGCAATAGCCTATCCTGATTTAGTATTAGTTTTTGCAGGAACAGCTTTAATGCAAACTGGTAAAGCAATTGAAATTGTATCTATCACAATGTTTACTTATTTATCTCTAAGTATCTCAATTTCAATATTAATGAATTGGTACAATAAAAAAATAGCAATACAGGAAAAGTAATGTCTAAAATAAATTTTTTAAAACCTGATAAGTCTAATCTTTATACTTTTTTATATTTAGGTTCTTTTTTATTTTTTATTAGTGTTTTAGATGTTCTTTTTAATTCTTTTTTTAATATAAATCTCACAGGTTTTTTACCTAATTTTTTAAGTTTTTTGTTACCATTAATACTTGGATTTATTGGGCTTTATTTTATAAGAATTGAGTTAAGTGGTATTAAACAATTAGATTTGTTAAATAAACACATTAATACCAATAATTTTAATGCTGTCTTATCTTTATTGATCATATTTATAATTCTTAAATCAATTCCACCTACACTAAGTTGGTTTTTTGTTGATGCTAGTTTTGCTGGAGACTCTAAAGATGTTTGTACAGGTTCTGGAGCTTGTTGGACTTATATAAAAGTTTGGATGAGAAGATTTATGTATGGAATGTATCCAAATGGCGAGCAGTGGAGAATTAATTTATCATTTATAGCTTTAGCTTTACTTGGATCAGTTGGATACTTTGCTACAGATAGATTTAAAAAATATTTGACACTTTACTATGTTGTAATTTATCCCTTTATAGCATTCCTGTTTATCTTTTTCTTTATTTCAGGTGGCCCAGTATTTTTTGATTTTTCATATGGAATAATAGCCGCAATTTTATCAATAATTATTGGTTTCTTCATACCTGGTAAATTTAGATTTTATTATTTCTTAATTGTTCCATTAGCTCTGTATGTTTTATTAAAATATTTTATTTTTTATGAAGAGCTTATCGAATTAGGAAAATTGGATGGATTAAATTGGGTGGAAACTGGTGCATGGGGCGGATTATCATTAACTTTCATAATTTCTTTTTTCTGTTTAATTTTTTGTTTTCCAATAGGTATGGCTTTTGCACTTGGAAGAAGATCTGGATTTCCTTTAATTAGATATATATCAATAGGATTTATTGAATTTTGGAGAGGTGTTCCTTTAATTACAGTATTATTTATGTCTGCTGTAATGTTTCCAATGTTTTTACCAGCAGATTTTTTTATTGATAAATTGGTTAGATGTATAATAGCTATTTCATTGTTTGAAGCAGCATATGTTGCTGAAGTTATTAGAGGTGGTTTACAGGCTCTTCCAAGAGGTCAATATGAAGCTGCAAAATCACTAGGAATGGGATATTGGAGAATGCATATATTTGTAATTTTACCTCAGGCTTTAAAATTAGTAATACCAGGCATCGCCAATACGTTTCTAGCTTTAGTTAAAGATACTCCTCTGATTTTTGTAGTTGGTTTATTAGAAATAGTAGGAATGCTTAATTTAGCCAAAACTAATCCAGAATGGTTAGGGTTTGCAATGGAAGGCTATGTATTTGCTGCAATAATTTTCTGGATTATTTGTTATGCAATGAGTAAATATAGCTATAATTTAGAAGAAAAATATAAAACAGATCGATAAATATTTATGTCAGATAATATAATTCAAATTAATAATATGAATAAATGGTTTGGTGACTTTCAAGTTTTAAAAGGAATAAATTTAGAGGTTAAACCAAAAGAAAAAATTGTTGTTTGTGGTCCTTCTGGTTCAGGAAAGTCTACATTAATACGATGTATAAATAGATTAGAAGAGCATCAAGAAGGAGATATAATTGTTGATGGTAATACTCTTACCGAAGATACAAAAAATATAGAACAAATTAGAGCTGAAGTTGGAATGGTATTTCAACAATTTAACTTATTCCCTCATTTATCAATTTTAGATAATTGCACACTAGCACCGATATGGGTTAAAAAAATGCCAAAAAAAGAAGCTGAGAAATTAGCTTTAGAGCATTTGGAAAGAGTTCAAATATTAGATCAAGCACAAAAATATCCTGGCCAACTATCTGGAGGCCAACAACAAAGGGTAGCAATTGCTAGAGCTTTATGTATGAAACCAAAAATAATGCTTTTCGATGAACCTACATCAGCTTTAGATCCTGAGATGATCAAAGAAGTTCTTGATGTTATGGTTAATTTGGCGAAAGAGGGAATGACAATGATAGTGGTTACTCATGAAATGGGATTTGCAAAAGAAGTTGCAGATAGTATGATTTTCATGGACGAAGGCAAAATAGTAGAAAAAGCAGGAACAAAAGAATTTTTTGCCAATCCTAAAAGTGAAAGAACCAAGCTGTTTTTAAGCCAAATTTTGTAGTATCTCTGCAATACTTTATTAAAAAGATCAATTAAAACATCGCAATTTTACTAAATAAATTTAATATATATCTAAATCTTAAGCTTGACAGGATTTATAATTTCTAAGAATTCCTTATAAAATAAATAAATTTTTTTATTGCACGAACCTTAATTAATGAGTTCAATATGTTTTTAAAATTTAATTAAGAGGGGTCTTAATGGAAGATAATTTCAACAAGCATTTAGGCAATAAGCTTAAATTAAGAAGACTAGCTTTAGGCTTAACGCAAACTAAAGTCGCAAAAGCAATTAATGTAACTTTTCAACAAATTCAGAAATATGAAAAAGGAACCAATGGAGTAAGTTCAATTAGATTACTTCAATTATCTAATTATTTAAAAGTACCAATAAATTATTTTTTTGAAGATTTTTCAGAATATTTAATTAATTTAGAAAAATCTCAAGAAGGTCACATGAATGTTAATTATAATTTTTTATCAAAATTATATTCTGAGCTTACTGCTGATCAAAAATTAAAATTTAATAAACTATTACAAATTTCAGGAAAAGAAATTTCAAAAGCAGTTTAATTTAAATTAAGACTCTATTTAAAATTTAGTACTAACTAAATTTTATTATCTAATAATCAATTATTCTTAAATATTGATAAATTTTTTTTTGGCTCCTCGGGCAGGACTCGAACCTGCGACCAATTGATTAACAGTCAACTGCTCTACCAACTGAGCTACCGAGGAATATAAAAAACTCAACTTACTTTTTTTTAGAGCTAAAACAAGATTTTTTTTGGAGGCAACGCCCGGAATCGAACCGGGATACAAGGATTTGCAATCCTCTGCGTAACCATTCCGCCACGTTGCCATGAGTTTTAGAAGATAGCTACAAGGAGTTTTATATAAAATATTTATCATTAGTCTATTAAATAACGATCTAATTTGATTATTGTTAATTTAGATTATTAAATTATAAACTATATACACTCATGAATAGTGATAAATATATACATTCCGAAGTCGAAGATAGTATTTATTCTTATTGGGAAAAAAACGAATTATTTAAGCCTAAAAAAAATTTAAAAAAATTCTCGATAGTAATCCCACCTCCTAATGTAACAGGTAGTTTGCATATGGGTCATGCACTAAATAATTCAATTCAAGATCTTTTAGTTCGATATTATCGTATGAATGATTATGAAACTTTATGGCAACCAGGAACAGACCATGCTGGTATAGCAACACAAGCTCTTGTTGAGAAAAAACTTGAAAAAGAAAATTTAAATAAAAATGATTTGGGAAGAGAAAAATTTATTGAAAAAGTATGGGAATGGAAAAATCAATATGGAGATATAATTATCAATCAACTTAAAAAACTTGGTTGCTCATGTGATTGGTCAAGAAATGCATTCACGATGGATAAAAATCTATCAAAATCAGTAATTAAAGTTTTTGTTGAATTGCATAAAAAGAAATTAATCTATAAAGCAGAAAAATTAGTTAATTGGGACACGGTTTTAAAAACTGCAATATCTGATTTAGAAGTAGATCAAAGAGAAATGAGCTCAAAAATTTACTATATTAAATATCCGATAGATAATTCCTCTGATTTTATTACAATCGCAACTACAAGACCTGAAACGATGCTTGGAGACACAGCAATAGCAGTTAATCCAAAAGATAAAAGATTTAAAAAATATGTTGGTAAAACTGTCACTATACCGATTGTTGGAAGAAAAATTAAAATAATAAAAGATAACTATGCTGACCCAGAACAAGGAACAGGTGCTTTAAAAATTACTCCAGCACACGATTTTAATGATTATGATGTAGGTCAAAGAAATAATTTAGAAATTATAAATGTTTTTACAGAGGAAGGTAAAATTAATAAAAATGCTCCAGATAATTATATTGGTTTAGATAGATTTGAAGCACGTAAAAAAATTCTAGAAGAATTAAAGGAAAAAGATTTCTTCGTTAAAGAAGAAAATATTAAAAATAAAGTACCTTATGGAGACAGATCTAATTCAATTATAGAACCTTTTTTAACAGAGCAATGGTTTGTTAATGCTAAAAAATTATCTATTAAAGCTAAACAAATAGTTAAGTCAAAAAAAACAAATTTCTTTCCAGAAAATTGGTCTAAAACTTATTTCCAATGGATGGATAACATTGAGCCATGGTGTATTTCAAGACAACTTTGGTGGGGCCATCAAATACCAGCTTGGTATGGTCCAGATAAAAAAATATTTGTTGCAACAAATGAAATTGATGCAAAAAAACAAGCTAAAAAGTTTTATAAAAAAGATACTAAACTTATTAGAGATCCAGATGTTTTAGATACTTGGTTTTCATCTGGTTTATGGCCCTTTGCAACATTAGGTTGGCCGGATAAAAAAGATTTTGTTAAGAAGTTTTACCCAACAACAGTTTTGGTTACTGGATTTGATATTATTTTTTTCTGGGTTGCTAGAATGATGATGTTTGGAATGGAATTTCTAAATAAAGAACCATTTAAAGATATTTATGTTCATGCTTTAGTAAGAGATGAAAAAGGACAAAAGATGTCTAAGTCAAAAGGAAATGTGATTGATCCATTAGATTTAATTAAAACATACAGCGCAGATGCTCTAAGATTTACACTTCTTTCAATGGCTTCACCAGGAACCGATGTAAAGCTTTCAGAAGATAGAGTTAAAGGATATAGGAATTTTTTAAATAAATTATGGAATGCTAATAACTTTTTAATCACTAATGAATGCGATTTTAGTAAAACAAACAAAGCTCCTAAGACTACACTTAATATAAATAAATGGATTTATTCAGAACTAATTCAAACAAAAAATAAGATTGAGAAAAATCTTAAAGATTATCGATTTGATGAAGCAGCTAAAAATGCCTATCAATTTGCTTGGCACTCTTATTGTGATTGGTACATTGAGCTTTCTAAAACTATTTTGTTTTCAGAAGATGAAAAAGCTAAAAAAGAGGTAAAAGAAGTGTCAGCCTACATATTTAAACAAATACTTGTTATTCTTCACCCATTTATTCCGTTTGTTACAGAGAAAATTTGGTTAAAAAACAAATTTGATAAATCAAATAAGAATTTTCTTATGTATGCTAATTGGCCTTCTGGAAAAACTAAGGCAGATCAATCTATTAAAGATGTAGAGAAGATTATAAATGTTATTTCTGAACTTAGATCTTTTAAAAATGAATTAAATGTCAGCCCTGGGTCATTTATTGATATTTCAATTAATAAAATTGCTAAAAAAAATAAAACACTAATGACTAATAATGAAATCATCCTCAAAAAGCTTGGTCGTATCAATAATTTCTTTGATAAAGACCAAGAAAAGCCTTCAGCTACCTTAGTTATATCTGGTGACATATTTAGGATATATTTTGATGAGAATGTTGATTTAAATTTAATAAAAGAAAACTTGCTTAAAAGACAGAATAAATATCAAGAAGAAATGGACAAAATATCTAAGCGATTATCCAATAAAGGATTTACTGACAGGGCACCAAAAAATATTGTTGAACAAGAAAAAACTAACTATAGTAATTTAAAAAATGATATCAAAAAAATATCATTGACTATTGAAAGTTTATAATGCGGAAGTTTAATAAGAAAAAATTACCAAGTAGACATACATCTTTAGGCGCTGATAGGGCTCCACATAGATCATTTTATTATGCAATGGGTGAAACTGAAAAAGATGTTTCCAAACCATTTGTTGGTGTTGTGTCAACATGGAATGAGGCTGCTCCTTGTAACATTGCTTTAATGAGACAGGCTCAATCAGTTAAAAAGGGTGTTAGGGCTTCAGGTGGAACACCAAGAGAATTTTGTACTATTACAGTTACAGATGGTATTGCAATGGGACATGAAGGAATGAAATCTTCGTTAATCTCTAGAGAAGTAATTGCTGACTCAGCAGAACTAACTGTTAGAGGACATTGTTATGATGCATTAGTAGGTATTGCAGGTTGTGATAAATCTTTGCCAGGATTAATGATGTCAATGGTTCGATTAAACGTACCAAGTGTATTTATTTATGGCGGATCAATACTTCCAGGTAGATATAAAGGTAAAGATGTAACAGTTGTGGATGTATTTGAAGCTGTTGGAAAACATTCCTCAGGACAAATGTCTGCTAAAGAATTAAGAAAATTAGAATTAGTTGCATGTCCAAGCGCAGGTGCTTGTGGTGGTCAATTTACTGCTAATACGATGGCATGTGTTTCCGAAGCAATTGGATTAGCTTTACCTTATTCGGCTGGAACTCCTGCTCCTTATGAAGAGAGAGATAAATACGCAAAATTAAGTGGTAAAATGGTAATGGAATTATTAGCTAAAAAAATTAAACCAAGAGATATTGTAACTAAAAAATCTTTAGAAAATGCTGCAACTATTGTTGCTGCAACAGGTGGTTCAACAAATGCTGCATTACACCTGCCAGCTATTGCAAATGAAGCTGGGATTAAATTTGATTTGATGGATGTTGCAAAAATATTTAAAAAAACTCCTTATCTTGCAGATTTAAAACCAGGTGGAAAATATGTTGCTAAAGATATGTGGTTAGCAGGAGGTGTACCAATGTTACTAAAAACTCTTTATGATGGTGGCTATATTCATGGTGAATGTATGACAGTTACAGGTAAAACGATGAAAGTAAATTTGAGAGGAATTAAGTTTAATCCAAAACAAAAAGTTTTAAGAGCTTATAATAAACCATTATCTCCTGACGGTGGTGTTGTTGGATTAAAAGGTAATTTAGCTCCTGATGGGGGAATTGTTAAAATTGCTGGATTAAAAAAATTACAATTTACTGGAAGAGCAAGATGTTTTGATAATGAAGAGAGCGCAATGAAAGCAGTTCAAAGCAAAAAATATAAAGATGGTGATGTAATTATTATAAGATATGAAGGACCAGTTGGCGGACCAGGTATGAGAGAAATGCTTTCAACAACTGGTGCTATTTACGGACAGGGTAAAGGAGAGAAGGTTGCTTTAATAACTGATGGAAGGTTTTCAGGAGCCACAAGAGGCTTTTGTGTAGGCCATGTAGGACCTGAGGCTGCTTTAGGCGGTCCTATCGCTTTATTACGAAACGGAGATATGATTGATATTGATGCTAAGAAGGGAACAATTAATGTTCGATTAACTAGGGCTCAATTAGCTTCAAGAAAAAGAAAATGGAAGGCTAGAAAGTCTGATTTTGGATCAGGCACACTTTGGAAATATGCACAAACAGTAGGACCAGCATATTTAGGAGCGCCAACACATCCTGGTAAGAAAAAAGAAGTTAAGGATTACTCTAAAATTTAATGAAAATTCGCCCAGTAATTTTATGTGGTGGAGCTGGAACAAGACTTTGGCCTAATGCTAAAAAACACCAAGCTAAACAATTCATAGATTTTGGTAATTGGACTTTATTAGGTAAAACTTTAGAAAGAGTAAAAGCATCTATATTTGATACGCCAATTATAAGTACAAATGCAAAATACCTTAAACAAGTAAAACAACATTTAAAAAGACATAAAATAAGAAAATTTAAGATTGTTCTTGAACCTACTAAAAGAAATACTGCTCCAGCTATATTATGTACTGCCCTAATTAAAGATATTCCAAATGAACAAGCGTTAATGTTTTTAGCTGCTGATCATTTGATAGAAAATGTTGGTTTGTTTAATAAAGCTATTAAAAAAAATCTAAAGAAATTAACTCAAAATAATATCTTTATTTTTGGTATCAAACCAACACTACCGTCTAGTGAATTTGGATATTTTTTAACAAAAAATAACAAAGTAACTAGATTTGTAGAAAAACCCAAAGAAACTAAAGCCAAACAAATAATTAGTAAAAAAGGTTATTGGAATTCTGGAATGTTCTTTTTAAGAAAAGACTCAATAATTAATAATTTTAAGAAATACCAACCAAATATTTATCGTAACTGCAACAAAGCAGTAACAAAAGCAAAATATAAAAGTAATGTATATTATTTAAATAAACAGTCATTTACTAAAGCAACAGCTAAGTCTTTCGACTATGCAATATTAGAAAAATCAAAAGAAATAAACGCTATCAAATTAGATATTCCTTGGTCTGATTTAGGTTCTTGGAAAGAAATTTGTAAAATGTACGGAAGAAATAAACGCCATTATTTTAAGAAGAAAAACGTTTTCCATAGGCCTTGGGGTAGTTATGTTAATTTATTTAATGGTAAAGAATTTTTGATTAAAGAATTATATGTAAAACCTAAAGGTATATTAAGCCTTCAAAAACATCATCATAGGGCAGAACATTGGGTAGTTACACACGGTAAACCAAAAATTACTTTAAATAAGAAGTATTTTACAATGAAACCTGATGAAACTATCTTTGTTCCATTAGGGGCGATCCACAGAATAGAAAACCCTTATAAAAAACCAGTTAAGATTATTGAAGCTCAAATAGGATCAATATTAAAAGAAAGTGATATTATTAGATATCAAGATATATACGGGCGTATTAAATAAAAATGAAAAAATTTTTTAATAATAAAGCACAAACTCTTATAAATCTTAAATTAAAAAAAGCTAAAATTCCAAAACTACAAAAAATAAAATTTAAAGATTATTTTAGAAATCAAAAAAATATTTTAAAATTGATTTCTAATTCTTTTAAGAATGAAAAAATTGCTATTAGATCTTCTTTTAATAACGAGGATACAAATAGGACGTCTAATGCAGGAAAATATGAGAGTTATTTAAATATAAAAAGTATAGATTATAAAAATATAATTTCTAAAATTAATCGTCTCTCTAAGTTAAAAAAAAACAGTCTTAACGAATATTTTTTTGTTCAAAAAATGGTTTCAAAAGTAAGTTTTTCAGGTGTGGTATTAACAAGAAACCTTGAAAATTATACCAAATGTATCAATATAAATTATTATAGCGGAAATAATACTGAGGCCGTTACTTCCGGTAAAAGCGAGACTAAAAGCATACTTTTTTTTGAAAATAATAAGTTTCAAATACCAAAAAAATTTTTAAGTTTATATTCATCTATTCAGGAAATAATAAATGTTACAAAAGAAAAAGAATTAGATATTGAATTTGCAGTAGATCAAAAAGGTAAAGTATTTATTCTTCAAGTAAGAAAATTAGTTATTCCTAAAAAAGTTAAAATAATTGATTTAAATTATAAAAAATTATTTTTGAATTTAGAAAAAAAAATAAGCAAACTAAAGCTAAAACATAATAGTTTATTAGGCGAAACTACTTATTTTGGTAATATGCCAGACTGGAACCCAGCTGAAATCATTGGAACAAAGCCAAAACCTCTTGCATTGTCTTTATATCAAGAGCTTATTACAAATCATATTTGGTCTGAGAATAGACTTGCATATGGATACAGGGATTTAAGTCAATTTCATTTAATGACAACATTTTATGGAACTCCATATATTGATGTAAGAATTGATTTTAATTCATGGATACCCTTAGATCTCAACGAAAAAATTAGTAAAAAAATCATTAATTATTATTTAAAAAAATTTAATAGCAATGATGATATTCATGATAAAATTGAATTTGAACTTTTGTTTACTTGTGCAACATTTGTAACAAAACAAAGACTAAACAGTGAACTTAAAAATTTTTTAAATAAAACCGAAATTGAATTATTTTACAAGTCACTTAAAAAGATTAATTTGATTGCAATATCAAAGAAGAAAGATGATTTAAATCAAATTAAAATACTTGAAAAAAAACAAGAATCTTTAAAAAATTCTAAACTTTATGAAATTGATAAAATTTACTGGGCTATAGAAGATTGTAAAAAATATGGTACATTGCCATTTGCCGGTCTAGCAAGATGTGGTTTTATCGCAATAGAATTACTTAATTCTTTACAAAAAATTAAAGCAATCTCTGAGAATGAAAAAATTGATTTTTTATCAAGTATAAAAACCATAACTTCAGAAATGAAAA
>CABYXD010000002.1 GCA_902522895.1 uncultured Pelagibacteraceae bacterium | reverse complement strand
CAAAAAAGATGTTATTGAAGAAATTAGATTAAATTTAGACAAATCATTTGGTAATAACTTTGATTTTAGAAGAGTTGAAAATGTTGGTCCAAAGGTAAGCTCAGAATTATTAAGATCAGGTATTATTGCTATTAGTGTTTCTCTAGCTGTAATGTTAATTTATATTTGGATAAGATTTGAATGGCAATTTAGTTTAGGTGCTATTATAGCGTTATTTCATGATGTCATTGTAACACTTGGTTTATTTTCTCTTTTGAATTTAGAGATTAATTTATCGATTATTGCTGCAGTTTTAACAATAGTGGGTTATTCAATGAATGATACTGTAGTTATTTTTGATAGAGTAAGAGAAAATTTGAGAAAATATTCTGATATAAAAATCTTTGAGTTAACTAATATTTCAATTAATGAAACTTTATCTCGGACTTTAATTACCTCTATAACTACTCTATTAGCATTGTTATCAATTTTCTTTTTTGGTGGTGAAATTTTAAAAGGATTTTCATTAGCTATGATTTTTGGTGTTATATTTGGTACTTATTCATCCATATATATAGCTAATACTGTTTTAGTTAGATTAAACGTTTCTCAAAAAACAATCTTAAAAGAGGAAGAAAAAAATTAATAAAGATTTTGAGCTGCAACCATTGAAAGCAACATTGGTAGTGAAAGTAATGTATTTGTTCTAGAGAACAACATTGCAGTTTTAGCTGATTTAGCTTTTATTTCGGGTTCGCATTCCACTATACCTAAAGCTCTTTTTTGATTTGGCCAAATAACAAACCAAACGTTAAAAGCCATTATAACTCCAAGCCACATACCAATTCCAATAGCTGTATGCTTAGGTATTCCCGATCCAACACTTAAGGTCATAGCGTCGTGTAAGTAACCGTTTATCAAAGCTAAAATTAATCCAGTTAATACTGTAAATGCAGCAGCCCATCTAAAATAAAATAATGCTGCTGGAGCAATTACTTTTCCTATAGCAGGTTTTTGATCATCAGGGATTTTACCCATGTTTGGAATTTGAACAAAATTGAAATACCAAAGTAATCCAATCCACATAATTGCTACAACAACATGAATATATCTAAATAACCAACTCCAAAAAAGTGTATCAAATGCAAACCCGTCATTTAAAAAAAACAACGTTAAAAATAGTAGGATTGCTAAACCTAGGGAAGCGTGAACAGTTTTAGATAAAGATGATAAAAAATTACCCATATAAATAGTATATACTAATAAACCATTAATATTAACAATTTTAATTGTGTTATTGTAGCAGGTTCTTTAAAAATTGACCTGTATAACTGCCTTTTATTTTGCATAATTCCTCTGGTTTACCTTCGGCAATTATATTTCCGCCTTTCACACCACCTTCAGGCCCCATATCTACAATATAGTCAGCTGTTTTTATAACATCTAAGTTGTGCTCAATAACAACAACTGTGTTTCCAAGTTTAACAAAAGTATGAAGAATTTCTAATAATTTTTTGATGTCATGTTGGTGAAGACCAGTTGTTGGCTCATCTAAAATATACATTGTTCTACCAGTAGATCTTTTTGAAAGTTCTTTAGCCAGTTTAATTCTTTGAGCTTCACCACCAGAGAGGGTAGTGGCTTGTTGACCGATTTTTATATATCCTAAGCCTACTTTTTTTAAAGTTAGTAATTTTGTTTTAATATTAGATATATTTTCAAAATATTCACAGCCCTCATCAACAGACATATCCAAAACATCTGCTATACTTTTACCTTTAAATTTGATTTCAAGAGTTTCTCTATTATATCTTGTTCCTTTACACTCATCACATTGAATATATACATCAGGCAAAAAGTGCATTTCATATGTAATTACACCATCTCCTTCACAAGCTTCACATCTACCGCCTTTGACATTAAATGAAAATCTTCCAGGCTTGTATCCTCTAGTTTTTGACTCTGGTAAACTTGTAAACCAATCTCTAATAGGTCCAAAAGCCCCAGTGTAAGTAGCAGGATTTGATCTTGGTGTTCTACCAATAGGGGATTGATCTATATCAATTATCTTATCTATTAATTCGACACCTTTGTAACTTTTAAATGATTTAGGAGTTTTTCTAGCTTTATTATTAAGAGTAAGATTTAAAGCATGAAATAATGTTTGTAATATTAGTGTTGACTTTCCACTACCAGACACACCTGTAACACAAGTAAAACTCCCTGTAGGAATCTTTAAATTTACATTATTAAGGTTATTTCCACTGGCACCAATAATTTCTACAAATCTTCCATTTTTTGCAAGTCTTCTAGTAGAAGGAACTTCAATTTTTTTTTTGTTAGATAAATATTGGCCAGTTATACTATTATTATTTTTTTTAATTTCTTGGAATGTGCCTTGAGCTATTACTTTACCCCCATTAGTACCAGCTTCGGGACCCAAATCGATTATATGGTCTGCGTTCTCCATTGTTTCAGTATCATGTTCAACAACTATGACCGTATTTCCCAGATCTCTTAATCTCTTAAGTGCATTTATAAGTTTAACATTATCTTTTTGATGTAATCCAATAGAAGGTTCATCAAGAACATAAAGTACACCAGTTAAGCCAGAACCAATTTGAGAAGCTAATCTTATCCTTTGAGCTTCACCGCCAGAAAGAGTTCCAGACTCTCTAGATAAAGTTAGATAATCTAAACCAACATTAAGTAAAAAATTAAGTCTTTCATTTATTTCTTTTAAAACATGCTCAGCAATTTTAAATTGTGTTTTATCTAATTTATTTTCTAAATCTTTGAACCATTTAGCAGCATCTAAAATTGATTTACTGGTTACTTCACTAATATTAAGATCATCAATTTTAATACATAAAGCCTCTTCTTTTAATCTGTTTCCATTACAACTTTCACAAGCGGAATCTGATTGATACTCTGATATTGCTTCTCTTTTCCATTCACTATCAGACTCCAGAAACCTTCTCTCTAAATTGTTTATTACACCTTCAAAAGTTTTTTTATGAGAATATTTTTCATATCCATCGTCATAATTAAATTTGATTTCTTCTTCATCAGAACCATATAAAATTACGTCTTTTACTTTTTTTGATAATTTTTTCCATTTTTCATCTAAAGAAAAACCATAATGTTTCGCAATAGAAGCTAGTGTTTGTGCATAATATAATGTTGTAGATTTAGCCCATGGTTCAATTGCACCATCTGCTAAAGTTTTTTTTTCATCAGGCACGACTAAATTTGGATCAACATTTAATTTAATCCCTATACCTTCACATTCTTCACATGCCCCATAAGGACTATTAAAAGAAAAAAGTCTTGGTTCAATCTCCTCAATTGTAAATCCACTTTCTGGGCAAGCAAATTTTGTAGAATAAATTAATTTTTGAATTTTTCTAAATTTTTGAGGTAAAGTTTCATCTTCATATTCAACAAAAACTAGACCATTAGATAAATTTACTGCTGTTTCAATACTTTCTGCTAGCCTATTCCCAAGTTTTGAATTCAAAACAATTCTATCAACAAGAATTGAAATATCATGTTTAAGTTTTTTATCTAGATTTGGAGATTTTTCTATATCGTATAAAACATTATCAATTTTAATTTTTCTAAAACCTCTCCTCTTGTAACTTAAAATATCTTTTTTATACTCACCTTTACGACCTCTTACTACCGGTGAATATATATAAATTGTAGATTTCTTTGGTAATTTTTTAATCAAATCAACTATTTGGGTAATTGTTTGAGATGTAATAGCTTTACCAGTAAATGGTGAATAGGGAATTCCAGCTCTAGCAAATAAAACTCTCATATAATCATAAATTTCAGTTACAGTAGCAACTGTAGACCTTGGATTTTTAGATGTATTTTTTTGTTCTATTGCAATAGCTGGACTTAATCCTTCTATAAGATCAATATTTGGTTTTTTCATCTTATCTAAAAACTGTCTTGCATAAGCTGATAAACTTTCCACATATCTTCTTTGACCTTCAGCATAGATGGTATCAAAAGCTAATGATGACTTTCCTGATCCAGATAGACCAGTTATTACAACAAACTGATCTTTAGGTACTTCAAGAGAAATATTTTTCAAATTATGCTCTTTGGCCCCCTTAATAACTATCTTTTTAATC
Organism: uncultured Pelagibacteraceae bacterium; assembly: GCA_902522895.1. GTDB lineage: Bacteria > Pseudomonadota > Alphaproteobacteria > Pelagibacterales > Pelagibacteraceae > Pelagibacter. The sequence continues at coordinate 44,828 of CABYXD010000002.1, read as the reverse complement.
ATATTTTTTGTTGCTTTAACTTAATAAAATTAATATTCAGAATAATTGTGATATAATTCTAATTAATTAATTTAACAAATATTAAATATTATGGCTGGAAGTTTAAATAAAGTATTATTAATTGGTCGTTTGGGCGCAGATCCAGAGATTAAGCAAATGGTTAACGGTAAAAGCGTGGCAAGGCTAAGTTTAGCCACAAGTCAATCATGGAAAGATAAAAATACAGGTGAAAAAAAGGAAAAAACAGAGTGGCACCGTATAGTTGTATTCAATGATGGATTAGTTAATGTAGTTCAACAATATCTTAAAAAGGGTGCTCAAATTTATGTTGAAGGACAATTAACCACTAGGAAATGGAAAGACGAACAATCTGGTCAAGATAAGTATTCAACTGAAATTGTTATCCAAGGTTATAATTCATCTTTAACTATGCTTGGTGGTGGAAACACTGGAGGTGGAATTCAAAATGATAAGTCTCAACAAAATAATATTGAAGACACTTCACAAGTATCAAATGATATGGATGATGAAATTCCATTTTAGTGTCTATGCAAAAAACTGAAGCTCGAAAAGATAATAATATAAAATTAATCTCAATGCATGATGAGATGAGTTCATCTTATCTTTCTTACGCAATGAGTGTTATTGTTAGTCGAGCTCTCCCAGATATTAGAGATGGACTTAAACCAGTTCACCGTAGAATTTTGTACGCAATGTATAAAGGTGGGTATGACTGGTCAAAACAATTTAGAAAATCTGCAAGAATTGTAGGGGATGTAATAGGTAAATATCACCCACATGGCGATCAATCAGTTTATGATGCTCTTGTTAGAATGGTTCAGGATTTTTCTATGAGTTTACCTTTAATTCAAGGACAAGGTAATTTTGGTTCAATTGATGGCGATCCCCCAGCAGCTATGAGATATACAGAAACTAGATTATCAAAAGTTTCAGAATTTCTTATTGAAGATATTGAAAAAAATACAGTTTCTTTCAAAAGCAATTACGATGAAACTGAGAAAGAACCTACCGTGCTTCCAGCTCAATACCCAAACCTATTAGTTAATGGAGCCGGTGGTATAGCTGTTGGAATGGCAACTAGTATACCTCCTCATAATTTAGGAGAAATTATTAATGGAACATTAGCTTTGATAGATAATAAAGACATTAAAATTAAAGAATTGATGAAGCATATACCAGGTCCTGATTTTCCAACAGGTGGAGTTATTATTGGTAAAGATATTATTAAACAAGGTTATAATAAAGGCAGAGGTTCTTTTAAAATTAGAGGTGAAGTTTCAGTTGAAAGTTTAAAAAATGGAAGAGAGAGATTGATAATTACTTCAATTCCTTATCAAATAAATAAATCTGTATTAAACGAAAAAATTGCCCAATTAGTAAGAGAAAAAAAAATTGAGGGTATAAAGGATATTAGAGATGAGTCAAATAGAGAAGGCATAAGAGTAGCTATAGACTTAAGAAATGGAGTTGAACCAGAAACAATTAAAAGACAACTTTACAAAAATACTCAAATAGAAAGTTCTTTTGGTTTTAATACATTAGCAATCGTTGATGGAAAACCTAAGACATGTAACTTAAAAGATTTTTTATCAAATTTTTTATCTTTTAGAGAAGATGTTGTAATAAAAAAAACAAAGTTTGATCTTCAAAAAGCGGAGGAAAGAGCACATATCTTATTAGGACTATCCTTATCAGTAGAAAATTTAGATAAAATTATTAAGATTATACGTTCATCAAAAACACCAGATCTTGCTAAACAGTCTATTTTAAAAACTAAATGGAAAATTAATAAAACACAAAAATTAATTTCTTTAGTTGAAGGCAAAAAAAGTAAAAATATTTATTCATTATCAGAACCTCAAGTAATTGCTATTTTAGAATTAAGATTACAAAAATTGACTGCTCTTGGTATTAATGAAATTGAAATTGAAATAAAAAAGCTAGCCGAACAAATTGCAAAATTTAAAAAAATTATTTCTTCAAAGAAGGAACTTTTAAATGTTATTAGCCACGAGCTTAAGAGTATCAAGGAAAAGTTTGCAGTACCAAGAAGAACAAAAATTATAGATGCTGTTCTAAATTATGACATTGAAGAAACAATTCAAAAACAATCAGTAATTATAACTGTAACATTACAAGGGTATATTAAAAGAGGCTCGTTGGATGGTGTTAAACAACAAAAAAGAGGTGGTAGAGGTAAATCGGGTATTACAACTAGAGAGCAAGATTCTGTTATACAAACATTATCAGTGAATACTCATACTTCAGTACTTTTCTTTTCTACAGAGGGGTTAGTTTATAAAGTGAAAGCTTGGAAAATTCCAGAAGGGTCTACAACTTCAAAAGGTAAATCTTTATTTAATATTTTGCCACTTAAAAATCATCAATCAATTAGTTCAATTATGTCTATGCCTGAAAATGATAGTGAGTCTAAAAACTATCAAATTATTTTTGCTACAGCACAAGGTAAAGTTAGAAAAAACAGTCTAGAAGATTTTTCATCAATTAATGCTTCAGGCAAAATAGCCATGAAACTAGATAATAATGATAAAATAGTAGGTGTTAAAATTTGCAAAGATGATCAAGATATAATGTTAAGTACCAAATTCGGTAAATGTATCAGATTTGAAGCAAAGAAATTAAGAGTTTTTAAAGGTCGTTCATCCAAAGGTATAAAAGGAATTGAATTGTCTCAAAATGATCAAATTGTTTCATTGTCAGTAATAGATACTAATAATATTAAAAAAAATGGTAAAAAATCTCAAGATGAAAAGTCTGAATTAATAGCTAAAGAAAAATTTGTATTATCTATAAGTGAAAATGGGTTTGGTAAAAAAACTTCTCATTTAGATTATCGTGTTACTAATCGTGGTGGAAAAGGAATTATCGGTATAATTAATTCGCCTAGAAATGGAAATATAACATCATCATTTCCAGTTAATGAAGGCGATGAAATAATTATTTCAACAAATAAAGGTCGAGTTATTAGAGTGGCTGTTAAAGAAATTAGATCAGCTGGTAGAAATACCCAAGGAGTTAGAATTATTAAATTAACTGGAGACGAAAAAGTTGTTTCTGCTATCAAAATTGATGATAATTTAATTTAATGGATAAAGTTGTTATATACCCCGGTACATTTGACCCAATTACGCATGGTCATATTGATGTAATTAAAAAAGCATTAAAATTATTTGATAAAATTGTAGTAGCTGTTTCAAATGTAAACAATAAAGATTATTTATTTACCCAAGAAGAGCGATTGGACATTGTTAATAAAGCTCTTTTTAAAGATCTAAGATTTAATAAAAAAAAAATTGTAGTTATTTCTTTCAATTCTTTAACAACTGATTTATGTAAAAAATTTAAATCAAATATCATTTTAAGAGGATTGAGAGCTGTTTCAGATTTTGAATATGAATTTCAATTAGCTGGAATGAACAGAAAATTGAATAATAATATTGAAACAATTTTTTTGATGTCAGACGTTGAAAATCAAATTATTTCTTCAAGATTTGTAAAAGAAATAGTTAAATTAAATGGTGATATAAAAAAATTTACAACTATAAGTACAATTAAATCTTTAAAAAAAAAATATGAATAGATTTGTTATAAATATTTTAATATTATTTTTTTTAATTACAAACCAATCAATTGCACAGGAGAATATAATGATTTTAAAATTAAAAGATGGAGATGTTAAGATAGAATTATTTCCAGATATAGCACCAAATCATGTTAAAAGAATTAAAGAATTAGCCAAAGAGGGCATGTACGATAATGTAGTTTTTCATAGAGTCATAGATGGATTTATGGCTCAAACTGGTGATGTGAAATTTGGTAATTCAAACTCAAAAGACTTTAATCTGAGTAGAGCAGGCATGGGTGGTTCTGATTTACCGGACCTAAAACAAGAATTTAGCAATTTACCTCATGACAGAGGAACACTTTCTATGGCAAGATCATCAGACCCCAATAGTGCGAATAGTCAATTTTTTATCTGTTTTAAACCAGCACCATTTTTAGATAAACAATATACTGTCTTTGGAAAAGTTATTGAAGGCATGGATTTTGTAGACAAAATTAAAAGAGGTGATGAAAATAATAACGGTTCTGTTGATAATCCGGATAAAATTATTAGCTTTAAATCTTTATAATTTTTTTAGATGACATTAAAAGATTTTACTTTTAATGTTATTAAAAAAGATAAATTAGCAAGAATTGGATTAATAAAAACTCATAGAGGCAATATTAATACTCCAGCCTTTATGCCAGTTGGTACACAAGCAACAGTAAAAGCTTGTACGATCGATGATATAAAAAAAACTGGTTCTGAAATTATCCTATCAAACACTTATCACTTGATGATTAGACCTGGAGTTGAGAGAATTGAGTCTATTGGAGGATTACATAAATTTATGAACTGCGATTTACCAATATTAACTGACTCAGGTGGTTTTCAAGTAATGTCACTTTCAAAACTCAATAAAATAGATAAAGAAAAAGGTGCTATATTTAGTTCTCATGTAGACGGAAAAAAGTTTTTCCTGAGTCCAGAGGAAAGTATAAGAATACAGCTTGGTCTTAATTCAGATATAATTATGATAATGGATGAGTGCCCAAAAAAATCCGATAATTATGATTTAATAAAAAAGTCCATGAATTTATCACTTTACTGGGCAGAAAGATCAAAAAAGGCTTTTGGAAAAAATCCTCATAAAGCACTCTTTGGTATTGTTCAGGGAGGTTTATTCAATGATTTAAGGAAACAATCTTTAAAAGAATTAATGAGTATTGGTTTTGATGGTTATGCATTAGGTGGTTTGGCTGTTGGTGAATCTCAAAAAGAAATGTTTGATGTTTTGGATAATATTAATGAACATCTTCCAGAAGATAAACCTCATTATTTAATGGGTGTTGGAACACCATCAGATATTTTAGGTGCTGTAAAAAGGGGCATAGATATGTTTGATTGTGTTTTGCCAACAAGATCAGGTAGAACTGGTTTGGCATTTACTTGGCATGGTCGAATAAACATCAAAAATAATAAATATCAAAAAGACAATGACCCATTAGATCCTAATTGTAAAATTCTCAATTTAAATAAATATTCAAAAAATTATTTAAATCACTTATTTAATACTAATGAAATTTTAGCTTCGATGTTATTAACTCTACACAATATTAATTTTTATCAAGAATTAATGACAGAGATTAGAAAAAATATTAACAACGGTACTTTTGATCAATTTCATGATAAATACATTAATAAGTTGTAGAAGATATGCATTTTTTAGTTCATTTTGACGTTTGAAAAATCAAAATAATTCTATATATAACAATTATTCTTTAAGAATAATTTTTGTGGGCCCTTAGCTCAGTTGGTAGAGCAATTCCCTTTTAAGGAATGGGTCGATGGTTCGAGTCCATCAGGGCTCACCACTAAAAAATTTAACTTATTAAGTGCTAATTGGTGGATAATCTAAAATAATTTCATTAGTCCACTCATTGATTTTTTTTATTCTATTTTGAGCTGATGGGTGTGTGCTTAAAAATTCAGGTGGAGCTTTTCCTTTATTAAATTCTTTCATTCTTTCCCAAATTTTAACTGTTTCTCTTATATCATAACCAGATAATGATGAAAAGATCATTCCAAGATAGTCTGCTTCACTTTCTTGTTTTCTATTAAAAGGATTCATTATTCCAAGTTGAGATATTAAACCAACTGTATTCATACCAGAAACTCTATTTACTTGTGATAATTTTCCACCGCTAAATATATCTATAATTTGAGTACCTGTATTTAACAACATACCTCTGCTTGCTCTTTCTAATGAATGTTTTGCTACTGCATGTGCAATTTCATGGCCCATAACGGCAGCTAGACCATTAGTATTTTTTGTTACTTCTAGCATGCCAGTATAAACAGCAATTTTACCACCAGGCATACACCACGCATTTCTTACTTTTTTATTATCGATTAATATGTACTCCCAATCGAAATTTATTGTTGGATCACTTATTTTTTCTTTATAAAAATATTCACCAATAGCATTTTCCATCTTTTTACCAATATCTTTGATTTCATTTAATGTTTTAATATCATCACTTAATTTTTCTTTTTCTTTTACTTTTTCATAAATTGCAGCTGCTTGGGCATTCAATTTGGCCTCAGGTATGATTTTTAATTGGCGTCTTTCTGTTATTGGTGCAGTAGAGCAAGCATTTAAAACAAATCCACAACACCCACAACCTACATATGATAAGAATTTTCTTCTATCCATTTTTAATAACATTGATATTATAATAAAAAATCATGAATCTAAATAATAAAATTTTAGTTGTTCTTTTTATAATAGCTATATCTTTTGTTATATACTCAAGTTTTAAATAAATGACAAAAAAATCTAAAAAAAAATCATTAGGATTAGTTTTGAGAAATTATTTTATTACTGGTGTTGTAGTCCTAATTCCTATTGGTTTTACTCTCTATTTGAGTAAATTTTTGATTTCTCTTTCTTCAAAGATTATTCCTCAAAATATAAATCCTAATAGTTACCTACCTTACTCTATTCCTGGAATAGAAATTATTATTTCTGTCTTATTTATCACAATAGTAGGTGGTCTATCGTTATCTTTTTTTGGTAAAAAGATTTTAAAATTAATTGACGATCTATTTAAAAGAATCCCACTATTAAGAACAATATATACAGCCATTTCACAAATGACTGAAACTTTTTCAAATAAAGATAATGATAAAAAAAGTGTTGTACTAATAGAATATCCAAGAAAAGGGGTTTGGGCAGTAGGTTTTGCTACTAAAGAAAATACTGGTGAAATGGCTATTAAAACTAAACAAAAACTTATCAATGTATTTGTTCCAACAACTCCAAATCCTACGAGTGGTTTTTTATTAATGTTTCCAATAGAAGAGGTAATTTATTTAAATATGACTTTTGAAGAAGCATCAAAATTCATAGTTTCTGCAGGTACTTCAGCTGGTAAAAATTAAACAATGTCATTTAAAATATCTGCTTGATCATATAATTTCATTAGAGTTTTATATTTATTAATATTAGCTTCATTTTTTTCCATTTTTTTTATTTCTTTTTCAGCAAGTTCGAAGAGATCACTATTATGCACAGGATCTGCCAACTTAAACATTTTTATTCCACTTTGTTTAAATCCAAGTATATCACCAAAACCTCTTAATTTCATATCCTCTTCCGAGATTACAAATCCGTCTGTTGAATTTTTTAGTATAGTAAGTCTTTTTTTTGCATTTTCGGTTAATGATGATTTAAACAATAGAATACAAGTTGATTGTTTTTGACCTCTTCCAACTCTACCACGTAACTGATGGAGTTGAGAGAGCCCAAATTTATTTGCATTTTCAATAACTATTACATTTGCATTTGGAAAATCTATACCAACCTCTATTATAGTTGTTGATACTAAAATCTTAATTTTTTGATTTAAAAATTTATTTAGTATTGTCTCTTTTTCTTCAATATTTGTTTTACCATGTAAAAGTGCAACTTGGTTAGGAAATCTTTTTTTTAAGAAATTGTATTTTTCAACAGCGGATGAATGATCTAGTTTTTGAGATTCTTCAATTAAAGGACATACCCAAAAAATTTGATTTTGATTATTTATTTCTTTTTTGATAAATTTTAATACTTCACTAATTTTACTTTCTAATTTACTATATGTTTTAACTTCTTTTCTTGATTTAGGCTTTTCTCTTATAATAGATAAATCCATATCTCCATAAATTGTCATTGTTAATGTTCTTGGGATTGGTGTTGCAGTCATTAAAAGAACATCACAATTATTACCGCCTTTATCTGAAAGTTTTTTTCTTTGATTAACACCAAACTTATGTTGTTCATCGATTATTATTAAACCAAGATTGTTAAAGATAACTTTCTTTTGAAATATAGCATGAGTACCAAATATTATATTTATGTCATTATCAGTTAATTTTTTTAGAATTCTTTTTTTATCTTTATATTCAGATTTACTAGAAAGAATTTCTATTTTTATTTGTTTTTCAAAAATTTTCTTCGCAAATTGAAAATGCTGTCTGGCTAGTATTTCAGTAGGTGCCATTACCGCAACTTGAAATCCTGATTTAATTACATTGTAAGCAGCTGTTAAAGCTACAATTGTTTTACCACTTCCAACATCACCTTGTAATAATCTAAACATTTTTTGGTTAGATTTGAGATCTAAGTTTATTTCTTCAAGGGACATCTTTTGATCATTAGTTAAATCAAAATCTAATCTAGATAATAAAGAATTTTGGTAATTATAACTAAAAACTTTTTTTTGTTTTTTTATTTTTTTGATCTTTTTTCTAATTTCAGAACTCACCATAAATGACGCTAAGATTTCATCATAAGCCAATCTTTGATAAAAATTTAAATGATACTTTCCGATATTTTCTGGTTTGTGAAGTTCTATAATCGAATTGTTCCAAGAAATGTTATCAAATTTTTTTAGTATTTTTTTTTCATGCCATTCCTCTAATTTTGGAATACTAGATAATATTTGATTTATAATTTTATTATAAACTTTTTCTGAAATCCCATCGGTTAAAGAATATTTTTTATGTTTATCTTTAACAAGTAAAGCATTTTCTGAAATATATTTTGGATTTGTTATTTGGTATTTGTTTTTAAAACGAGCAATTTTTCCACTTATAGTTACTTCCTTGTTTAAAGGTAAAATTTTTCTTATATATCCTTCATAACTATTAAAGAAGACACAATCCATTTCTCCAGTTTCATCTCTACAATATATTCTATTAGGTAAATTTCTTATTCTTGGAAAGTTATATTTATATGGAACCAAAGTTATTGTTTGAATTTCGCCAATTTTAAGGTCACAAATTTTTGTAGATTTAGTTCTATCTGTATAAGATTTAGGTAACCGCCATAGTAGATCAAATATATTATTAATTTTTTTTCTTTTCAGCATGTTGGAAGTTTTTAATCCAACACCTTTAAGATTTTTAATATCCGATAATAAATATTTATATGTATTATTAATCATTTCATATTAATATAAATAATTAATGAATAACGAAATAAATAATTTAAAAAAAAGATTAATTTATAGATCTCTATATCGTGGAACTAAAGAAATGGATAAATTAATAGGAAGCTTTGTCCAATCTAATATTGATAAATTTGATGATATACAATTAAAAGAATTAGAAAAGTTTTTAGATATTGATGATGACACATTATATAAATTTTATAATGGTTTGCCATTTGAAACTAATATTGTTAAATCTGGAATTTTTAAGTTATTTAAAAATTTCGAATATAAAAAATAGTGGCGGAGAGACTGGGATTCGAACCCAGGAAAGAGTTGCCCCTTTGCCGGTTTTCAAGACCGGTGCTTTCAACCGCTCAGCCATCTCTCCGTGTGCATCGTTTTATAATTATAATTATTTAATTCAACTATAAAATAGTCTATTTAACCTAAGAATAAATTAATTCATTTATTAAACTATGAAAGATCAATTTAATAAGGGCCTGTTATTAACTTCTCTTGGATCTTTTTGGTGGGGTTTTATTGGAGTTATATATTTTCAATATGTATCCTTCATAGGTCATATCGAATTAGTTGTTCACAGATGTTTGTGGACTGCAGCGATGTTACTTTTTACTACTACGATTTTTTCAAAGTGGAGTCTTTTTAAAAAAATCATTAAAAATAAAAATGATTTATTAGGATTATTTATTTCAGGTTTTTTAATTTTTATTAATTGGGCTGTTTGGATATATGCAGTAGCAACAGAAAGAATTATAGATGCAAGTTTTGGCTATTTTATCATGCCAATTATAAGCGTTTTATTAGGATATGTTTTTTTTAAAGAAAAATTGAATAAAAAAAGAATTTTTTCTATTTTATTAGTTTCGATTTCAATTTTAATCTTAATTTTTTTTAATTTAAAAAGTTTACCTTGGGTTGGATTGATTGTAGCATTTAGTTGGGCCTTTTATAATCTTGTTAGAAAAAAAATATATGTAGATACTGACATAGGTTTATTAATTGAAAGTTTATATATTCTACCTTTTGCTTTAGTTGGCTTTTATTTCATAACGAAAACAGGAGTAAATGATTTTAGTTTTTCAAATCCAGGTTTAAGTTTATTTCTTATCTTAGCAGGACCAATGACAGTGATTCCTTTATTTTTATATGTTCGTGGAGTTGAGTTAATTGGACTGGGTCCCACTGGAATGATATTTTATATTACACCTACATTACAGTTTATTTTGGGCTATTTTTACTATAATGAGGATTTTTCATTAGTGAAATTTATAAGTTTTATTATTATTTGGATTGCAGTAATTATATATCTTAAAGATTTGTATGAAACAAATTAGCATTTTTTTTTTAATATTTATTTTAAATTTTACAAATGTTTATGGAGATGATGATTTAAATTTTATTAAATGGAAAAATCAATTTAAAAAAAAAGCTTTATCAAATAACATTTCAGAAGAAACCATTAATTTAACAATGTCGAATGTTAAGTATTTACCAAAAGTTATTGAATATGATCGATATCAACCAGAATTTTATGAAGATACAAAAACTTATATATCTAAAAGAACATCAAAACAAAAATTAAACAATGGAATTAATTTTTACTTAAATAACAAGATTATAATTGATAATGTCGAAAATGAATTCAGTGTTGAAAAAGAACTTCTTTTAGCACTAATGGGCATCGAAACTAACTTTGGAAAATACGTTGGTAAAATGGATATTCTTTCATCTTTAGCAACTTTAAGTTTTGATAAGAGAAGATCAGAATTTTTTACAAAAGAACTTATTTTATTATTACAACTTATTGACACAAATAAGATTAATTACAAAACTTTATATGGATCTTGGGCAGGAGCATTTGGTTTTTTTCAATTCATGCCCAGTACAATTACCAATTACGCTATTGACCATAATAAAGATAATTATATCGATTTAAAAAATAATGAAGATGCCTATCCATCTGCTGCTAATTATTTAAAAAAGATGGGTTGGAAAAGAGAAGAGCCGTGCTTTTATAAAATTGAGTTAAAAAATAACGTTCCAAATAAACTACTTAATGTTTCTGCAAAAAAAATTCATAGTAAAAAAAAACTTAAATCATTTAAAAAATATATTAATAATTATTCTAATTTGAATTTTTTAGATGAAAATCTTAGCGTAGCAATTATTACACCTGATAGAGATATAATACCAGACGCAGAGACTTTAAATCCTGCTTATATAGTTTTTGATAATTATGAAATAATATTAAAGTGGAATAGATCATTGAGATTTGCTTTAGCAGTTTGTACTTTAAAAGATAAGATAAAAAATGAAATTTAATAATTTAGTAATCTTTATAATTTTTGTTATTTTTTCTGGTTGTGGAACAAATAATTTAGATAAATCTAAAACAATAAATTTTAAGCCAGAAAAAAAATACAAAAACACTGGATTCGCTTTAATTTATAATGAAAATTTAAATATTAAAAATTTAGATAATCGATCATTAAAAATTTTACATAAAAAACTTAAAAAGAAATCTTTTGTAAAAATAACCAATCCTGTTAATGGTAAATCTTTAATAGCTGAAGTGAAATCAAATAAAGTAAAATTTTCAAATTTTTATAATTCAATTATTACATCTAGAATTGCAAATGCTTTAGAACTCGATACAAAAGAACCTTATGTTGAAATTATTCTAATATCAAAAAACTCAACATTTATTGCAAAGAAAGCAAAAACCTTTGAAGAAGAAAAAAAAATTGCGAATAAAGCTCCTATTGATGGAATTAAGATAAGTATTTTAAATGATGAAATTAGCAATAAAACAAAAAAAATTTCAAGTAACAAATTTTCTTATTCAATAAAGATCGCTGATTTCTATTATCAAAAAACAGCTCAATTAATGAAAGAACGGATTAAATCTGAGGCTTCAATTAGTAGTATAAATATAATTCAATTATCAAAAAATAATTATAGGGTATTATTAGGTCCTTTTAATGATATAAATTCCTTACAAGAATCTTTTGATAAAATGAACTCACTTTATTTTGAAAATTTAGAAATACTTAAAAATGATTAGAATATTATTATTTTGCTTCTCAATTAATTTAATTTTTATATCTACATCTTTAGCTAATCTAGATGTCAAAGCAAGAACAGCAATTTTACAAGATTTTCTATCTGGAGAAATTTTATATGAAAAAGAGCCAGACAGATCAATTTATCCAGCTTCAATGACGAAAATAATGACATCCATAATTGCATTTGATCTTATTAAATCTGGTGAATTAAATCTTGATGATAAATTTATTATATCTGAAAAAGCTTGGCGTTTATCTACTGCAGGATATTCATCTATGTTTATAATGGTTGGTGATGAAGTTTCTGTAGAAAATTTATTACATGGAATAATTACAGCATCAGGAAATGATGCATGTATAGCTCTAGCTGAAGGTATAGCTGGTACCGAAGATGAGTTTGCGATTTTAATGACTGCTAAAGCAAAAGAATTAGGAATGAATAATACAAACTTTACCAATTCTTCTGGCATAAACGATCCTGATAATTATTCTACTGTTAGAGATATTTTAATAATGTCTAATTATTTAATTAAAGAACATCCTGAATATTATAAATGGTTTGCAATCAAAGAGTTTACTTGGAATAGAACAGGGGGTGATCCAATAACACAAGGAAATAGGAATCCACTTTTATATAAAAATATAGGAGCTGATGGTATAAAAACTGGTTACTTGGCTGTTGAAAAATATTCACTAGCATCGTCATTAGAAAGAAATGGAAGAAGATTAATTGCTGTTGGAAGTGGATTTGAAACAAAGAGTGCTAGATCGCGAGAAAGTTCAAAACTTTTGATTTATGGATTAACGAATTTTGATCTAGTTGAAATTAACAATGCAGATATATCCATAGATAAAGTTGATGTTTGGCTGGGAAAGAGTCAGCAAGTTGATGTTTATGTTAAAGAAAATATTTATAAAACTATAAAAAAAGCAAAAAAAAAATTACTTAAAGTTTCTTTAAAATATGAGGGTCCAATTGAAGCTCCAATTAAAAAAGATGATATTGTAGGGAAATTTCGGGTAGTATATGATCAGGAATTGATTGGTGAATATGATTTATTAGCATCTAAAGATGTAGAAAAAGTTAATATGTTTACTAGATTAATTAAATCTTTGAATTATTTAATCTGGGGTGATGTCTAAAAAACCTGTAATAGTTTTTGAAGGGATTGAAGGTAGTGGTAAAAGCCATCATATTTTACAAGTAACAAAGTTTCTAAAAAAAAATAAAATTGATTATATTAAGTTACGTGAGCCAGGTGGTAATTTAAATTCAGAAAAAATAAGAAAACTTATTTTAAACAAAAATTCGAATTTTAATAAGAATACAGACTTATTATTATACATGGCTGCAAGAAGTGAAAATATACAATTACTTAGAAAACATTATAAAAAAAAGATTATTTTAATTGATAGATTTGTTGACTCCACAATTGCATATCAACATTATGGTTTTGGTGTTAATCTTAAATTAATTAATTTAATCAACAATTATTTATTAAAGAATTTTAAAATTAATTTTACTTTTTTAAATATAGTTAATAAAAAAAATATGATTAGTAGACTTAAACTGCGAAAATCACTTAATAGATATGATAAATTTAATAATAGATTTTATGAGAAAGTTCAAAAAGGATTTTTAAATTTAGAAAAAAAAAATAAAAAAAAATATATGATTATTAACTCTAATTTAGATATCAAGCATAATCAAAATAAGATAATTCAAACTATTAAAAGATTGATATGATTGATCTTGAACCATCTAACCAAACAAAACTATTTGGTTTAGACAGTCATCTTTTAGAATTAATTAGACTATATAAATCTAATAAGTATCCTAATAAACTTTTATTGAGTGGATCTAAAGGCATTGGTAAATCAACATTGGCATATCATTTAATAAACTATGTTTTATCTGAGGAGGAAGATCATAAATATGATATTAAGAATTTTGAAATTAATACTGAAAGTAAAACTTTTAAAACAATATTAAATAAATCTAATATGAATTTAATTACTATTGATGTCAATCCTGATAAAAAATCAATTGATATAACTCAAATAAGAGAATTAATTATTAATTTAAACAAATCATCATTAAATGATAAACCAAGATTTGTGCTAATTGATAACATTGAATTGTTAAATGTTAATTCAATTAATGCTTTATTAAAAATTTTAGAAGAACCAAATCAAAATATTTTTTTCATACTAATTAATAATAATAAAAAAATTCTACCCACATTAATTTCTAGGTGTATTAATTATAAAATTAATTTGTCAAATAAAGAATGTTTAGAAGTTTCTAATCAACTTTTAGGTGAAGAATTATATGAATTAATAAATTCAGATCTTATTAACTATTATTTTACGCCAGGAAATATTTATTATTTGATTAAGTTTGCAAATCAACATAATTACAATTTATTAGATTTAGATTTAAAAAAATTTCTTAAAATAATAATAAATGAAAATCATTATAAGAAAGATCCATTTATGAAATATATGATATTTCAATTTATAGAATTTTACTTTAGAAAATTAAATTTTTCTTTTTCCAAAAAAATTAATGATAGATATAGTTATTTCCTTAAAAGAATATCGGATACAAAAAATTTTAATTTAGATGAAGAGTCATTATTTATTGAATTTGAAGATGAAATTTTAAATGGATAAAAATTTTTACATAACAACACCAATTTATTATCCTTCAGCAAAACCTCATATGGGACATGCTTATTCAAGCATAGTTGCTGATTTTTTTGCAAGATTTAAAAGGATTGATGGATTTGATGTAAATTTTTTAACTGGCACAGATGAACATGGTCTTAAAATACAAAGAGCAGCTGAAAAAGAGGGTTTAGATACGTTAAAATTTTGCAATGAAATTAGTAAAACTTTTAGAGATCTTTCAAAAACTTTAAATTTAACAAATACGGACTTTATAAGAACCACTGAAGGAAGACATAAAAAATCAGTTCAAAGCTTATGGAATGAATTAAAGAAAAATGATGATATTTATTTATCAAAATATTCAGGTTGGTATTCAGTGTCAGATGAAGCTTTTTATGCTGAAGATGAAATTGAGGAAATTAATGGAAAAAAATTTGCGAAATCTTCAAATTCAACAGTTGAATGGGTTGATGAAGAGTCTTATTTTTTTAAATTATCTAAATGGGAAAAACCTTTACTGGATTATTATAAAAAGAATCCAAATTTTATATTACCTTTATCTAGAAAAAATGAAGTTATAAGTTTTGTTAAAAATGGACTTAAAGACTTATCTATAAGTAGAAAAAGTTTTTCATGGGGAATACCAGTGCCCGATAACAAAGATCATGTTATTTATGTTTGGTTAGATGCACTTACTAATTATATTAGTGCTTTAAATTATCCAGATACTAAAAATAAAATGTACAAAAAATTTTGGCCAGCATCAGTTCATCTTATTGGTAAAGATATTTTAAGATTTCATGCTGTTTATTGGCCTGCTTTTTTATTAGCAGCAAATTTACCATTACCAAAAAAAATTTATGGTCATGGATGGATTTTGTCTGGTGAAGAAAAAATGTCTAAATCAAAAGGCAATATTTTAGATCCATTAGAAATAATTAATCAATATGGTTTAGATCCATTAAGATACTATTTAATTAAAGAAGTTTCATTTGGTAATGATGGTAATATTTCTCAGGAAAGATTAATAGATTGTATAAATAGTGATTTGGCAAATAACTTTGGTAATCTTTGTCAAAGAGTAACAGCATTTGCAATTAAAAATTGTGAAGGAAAAATTCCAAAAAAAATCAATTTTCAAAATGATGATTTAAAAATTTTAGATAAATTTAAAAATAATTTAGATTTAATTAGAGACAAGATTGATGAACAAGATTTAAATTTTTATATAGACTTTATTATAAATACTTTATTTGAAACCAATAAATACTTTAATGACCAGGAACCGTGGAATAAGAAAAATGATATTTTACGGCTTAATACTATAGTTTACACGACTCTTGAAATTGTTCGTAAAATAAGTTTTATGCTTTATCCAATAATTCCAGAATCATCTATAAAAGCATTAAAAATATTTTCAATTAATGAAGACAGTATTAAATTTTCCTCACTTGAAAATCATAATTACCTTAAAGGTAATGACAAAATTAAAAAAATAGATATTCTTTTTAAAAAAATAGAAAAAAATTATGATTGATTCACATTGTCATTTGGATATTGATCCTCTTTTCAATAATATAGATGACGTTATAAAAAGATCTAAAGATGTTGGTATAGAAAAGCTACTAACAATTTGTACCACTTTTGAAAGTTTTATTAAAATTAAACAGTTAGTTAAAAAAGATGAAATTATATATGGTACTTATGGTATTCACCCTCATGAAGCAAAAAATGACAAAGTAACAAGTCAATTAATTATTGATGAAATAAATAAAAATGAAAAAATTATAGGTATAGGCGAGACTGGTTTAGATTTTTTTTATAATTTTAGCGATAAAGAAGATCAAATTAAAAGTTTTGAAGAACATATAAATGCGTCAATTCAATTAAATATTCCTTTAATTATTCATTGTAGGAATGCAGAGAAACAAATGTTAGAAATTTTTAATCAGTATAAAAATCATGATTTAAAAATTTTAATGCATTGCTTCACTGGTTCAAAAAAATTTGCTGAAAGTTTATTTGATTTTAACGCTTATTTTTCAGCTAGTGGAATTATTACATTCAAAAATTCTACTGACTTACAAGAAACATTTAGATCAATTCCATTAGAGAAAACACTTATTGAAACTGACAGTCCTTATTTAGCTCCAGTTCCTAATAGAGGAAAAAAAAATGAACCATCGTTTGTTAAATATACTGCTGAAAAACTTGCAGATATTAAGAATATTCCAATTACTGATCTCATCAAAAATACTACTTCTAATTTTAATAAATTATTTAGTTAAAAATTAATGCAATTTATAATTCTAGGATGTGGAAGTTCAATGGGTGTACCAAGACCTGATGGATTTTTTGGAAATTGTAACCCAAATAATAAAAAAAACTTTAGGTCAAGATGTTCAGCATTAATTAAAACAAAAAATGAAAATATATTAATCGATACATCTCCCGATATGAGACAACAACTGATTAACAATAAAATTAAAAATATTGATAAAGTGCTTTACTCACATATGCATGCAGATCAAACTCATGGTATTAATGACCTAAGAGTTTTCTACATAAAAAGAAAGAAAACTATTCCTGTATATGCAGATGGTCCAACAAAAAAGTATTTATTAAATAATTTTAAATATTGTTTTGTAAATTATACTAAAGAATATCCTGCTACTTTAAAATTGAAATCAATCAATAATAAATTGAGTATAAAAGATGGTCGAAATAACATTTTAATTAAACCTATAAAAGTTAAACATGGTAATGTTGATAGCATTTGTTATATCATTGACAGGAAACTTGCATATATAAGTGATGTCAGTGAAATATTTAAAAAAGATTTTAAATATCTAAAAAATCTTGATTATTTAGTATTAGATTGTTTGTGGATTAATAATCACCCATCTCATTTAAATCTTAATGAAAGTTTGGACCTGATCAATAAATTAAACCCCAAAAAAGCAATTTTGACTAATTTATCACCTGTTTTAGATTATGATTATTTAAAAAAAATTTTACCTAAAAAAATTATTCCTGCCTTTGATGGTTTGACAATTAATTTATAGAATTTCTTCAATTTTATTTATTATTTTTTTTGACATTGGATCTGTGAAAGAAGAAAAAGCATCTTCTACTTTACCACTTTTGTTTATTAATATTTTATGGAAGTTCCATTTAGGAACAGCAGAATTGCCATAATTTTCTTTTGCCCACAAATATATTGGATGAGCATTTTGACCCTTAACATCATATTTACCACTCATTGGAAATGTTATATTAAAGTTGCTCTCACAAAAATCTTTAATTTCATTATTATTTCCTGGTTCTTGCCCACCGAATTGATTAGATGGAATACCTAAAACTACTAATCCTTTTGGATTATATGTTTCATATAATTCTTGAAGACCTGAATATTGTTTGGTAAATCCACAATTACTTGCAACGTTAACTAATAAAATTGTTTTATCTTTAAAGTTTGATAAATCTAAAATTTCATCATTTATATTTTTAATTTTAAAATCAAAAAAAACCTTCTCATATTTAGTATTACCGGTATTGAAAAATGATATCATAATGATGATTATATATATTATCTTTTTATAATTTAGCATTTATTTTTTTGCTGCAAAAAATAAAATTAAATAACCGAAAACAGTTGATAATAAAGATCCACTTAAAACACCTATTTTAACTCCATCTATGTATTGAGTGTTATCTACGAAAGCAAGGTTACCTACGAATAAACTCATCGTGAAACCAATCCCCGTTAATATAGATACTCCATAAATACTCATCCAATTTGAGTTATTTGGCATATCAGCAAATTTGAATTTAACTGAAACATAAGAAAATAAAAGTACTCCGATTTGTTTACCAAAAAATAAACCACACAAAATTCCTAAAGGCACTGGTGCCATTAGACTTGATAAAGCTAATCCTTCTAGACTAACACCTGCATTAGCGAATGCAAATAAAGGCATAATCATAAATGCAACATAAGGAGATATAGCGTGTTCAATTTTAACAAGTAACGAAAAATCTTTTTCTTTTAGTCTATGTGGAATTGTTGATGCTAAAAGTACACCAGCAATAGTTGCATGTATCCCAGACTTATAAGTAAAAAACCACATAAACAATCCAACAATCAAATATGGTATAAATATTTTTATTGAAAATTTGTTTAATATTAAAAGCAAAATATAACTTATTAAAATAAGACTTAAATAAGGGACACTTAAATCACCCGAATAAAAGAAAGCTATAATCAAAATTGCACCTAGATCATCTATAATAGCTAAAGCAGTTAGAAATACTTTTAAAGATATGGGCACTCTAGAACCAAGTAAAGATAAAATACCTAAAGAAAATGCGATATCAGTTGCAGAAGGTATTGCCCAACCATTTATTGTTTCTGAATTACCCCAATTAATAAATATATAAAATAAAGCAGGAACAACCATACCCCCAACAGCTGCTATTATAGGAAGTAAAGCTTGTTTAATATTAGAGAGTTCACCTTGTAAAAATTCTCTTTTAATTTCTAACGTAACAAAGAAAAAAAAAATAGCCATCAATGCATCATTTATCCAATGATGAACAGAAAGTTTTAATCCATATTCATTTACTCCTATAAAAAGGTATTTTTCTAAAGTGTAAAAATATAATTCACTTAGTTCACTATTACTTACTACTAGTGCAAATATAGCAGCAATTAATAAAATTAAACCGCTAGCTGCTTCTAATTTAAAAAACCATTTAAAAGGTTTAGATAAATAATTTATCATTTTTAATTTAAGTCTTTAATGAATAATAGTAAATCTTTTAGTGTTTCAAACAGGTTATACAATATCAATTCTAAATTAGGAAAAAAAACATTTAATGGACCTTTAAAAGTATCTAAAATAATTATTAATGCGACAAAAGACACTATAGTTACCACCAAATAACCCAAAAATTTACCGAATGTAAAATTTGATTTTGCTTGATATTTTACGAGTTCTGAACCCTTATTATTTTTTGATATAATTGAAGTATCTTTATCTAATGTTTTTTCTTTTTTGTTTAATGATTTTGAAGAAGTTTTTTTTGTTACATTTATTATAGGTATATCAATTTTTTTGTTATTAATATTTACTTGACTATTTTTGTTAAAAAACCAAGTTTGATCACAACTTCCACATTTAACTAATCTACCTTTTTCTGGAATAATATTTGAATCTACTTCAAAGTTTTTTTCACAACTTGGACAAACAATTATCATAACCTCTATATATCAGATTCTTATTAAAAATCCTTTGATTTAGACGTCTTTATACATTGAAAAAATAAATAAGTATTGTATTAGTAATTGCCTCGGAGTGTAGCGCAGCCTGGTAGCGCATCTGGTTTGGGACCAGAGGGTCGCAGGTTCAAATCCTGCCACTCCGACCATTATTATGAGAAAAGCTATAATTTATATTCCAAATAGAAATCCTATGCAGTCTGGAAATGGGAAGACTGATAAATGGGTTTTAGAGTTTGAAACTAAAGACACAACAAAGAATCCTTTAATGGGCTGGGAGAGTTCTTCAGATACATTTTCTGAGCTTAGATTAGAATTTTCTTCAAAAGAATTGGCTATAAATTATGCAAAAAAGAAAAAAATAATTTTTGAAATAATCGAACCAAAAAAAAGAAAAATTATTAAAAAATCCTATTCAGACAATTTTCTTAGATAATTAATGTTTAAATTTTTTACTCAAAAGCAGTGGTTTTTATGGAGTATCTTTGGTTCAATATTTATTTTAATTTCAACATGGTATCAAGTTCAATTAGATGTAAAAATAAATGAATGGTTTGGAGAATTTTATGACACTCTTCAAAAAGCTTTGACAACTCCAAATTCTGTTTCTGAGGAAGAATTTATAGGATATCTTTTTACATTTGCAAAAATAGCGGCTCTTTGGATACTCATTGCAGTTTTTACAGGTTTTTTTACAAGTCATTGGGTTTTTAGATGGAGAACTTCAATGGCTAACTATTATCACGAACAATGGTTAAATGCTCGTTTAACAGAAGGTGCATCTCAAAGAGTACAAGAGGATACACTAAAATTTGCAAGAATTATGGAAGGCTTAGGTACAGGTTTATTGGATAGTATAATGACCTTAATTGCATTTACGCCAATACTTTGGGCGCTTTCAAAAGAAATTAGCGTGTTACCTTGGATTGGTGAAGTTGATCACGCTTTAGTTTGGGTTGCTATAATTTCAGCTTTAGGTGGAACATTATTGTTAGCAGCTGTTGGCATTAAACTTCCTGGAATAGAATATGATATTCAAAAAGAGGAAGCTGGTTACAGAAAAGAATTAGTCTTAGGTGAAGAAGATCCAATAAGAGCAGCTCCGCCAACGATTGGACAATTATATAATAGGGTAAGAGGTATCCATTATAAATCTTATTTTCATTATCTTTATTTTAATACTGTTAAATGGAGTTATTTTCAAGGAATGGTCATAGTACCTTATCTAGCCCTAGCTCCAACTATTGTTACAGGCGCTATAACGCTTGGTTTTGTCCAACAAATTACAAGAGCATTTGGAAGAGTCGAGGGCTCATTACAATATTTGGTTAAAAGCTGGGCAACAATAGTAGAATTTATCTCTGTATGGAAAAGATTAAGTGAATTTGAAGCTAAATTAAAGGACAAAACTATTACGGAAAAAATTGCTTAATGCCATTAAATAATAAATTTCTTGATCAATTTATTAAAGTAACATCGAAAGCAGCATTAGCCTCATCTTACTTGTTAGGAAAAAAAGATAAAAATGCAGCTGACAAAGCTGCTGTTGACTCAATGAGATCTGAATTAAACAAAATTGATATGAAAGGTAAAGTTGTTATCGGTGAAGGCACTTTAGATAAAGCGCCTATGTTATATACGGGAGAGATATTAGGTACAAAAAAAGGTCCAAATTTAGATATTGCCGTTGATCCTGTTGAGGGTACTAATTTTGTAGCTAATAATTTACCAGGCGCTATATCAGTTATGGCAATTGCTGAAGAAGGAAATTTATTTAATGCTCCAGAGACATATATGAATAAAATTGCAACAGGAAAAATAGAAAAAGGTTTAATTGATTTAGATTATTCTTTAGAAAAAAATATTAAGAATTTATCAGATTTTAAAAATAAGAAAATTTCATCTATTACAGCTTGTATTCTAGACAGACCAAGACATAAAAAAATTATTGATGAATTAAAAGATTTAAATGTTAATATTAAATTAATAACTGATGGAGATGTACTTGGTGCTTTGTATGTTTCTGAGCCTAAATACAATATAGATATTTTTTTAGGAATAGGGGGAGGTCCAGAAGGAGTTTTGGCAGCATCTGCACTAGACACTTATGATTGTCATTTTCAAGGGAGATTTATATTTGATAATAAAAAGGATATTAATGAAGCTAAACAAATGGGCATTTCTGATTTGAATAAAAAATATGAATTGAATGAATTAATAAGAGGAGATTCCATCTTTTGCGCTAGTGGCATAACAGATAGTGAAGTTTTATCAGGTATAGAAATAAATAATGAGAATTATACTTCAGAAACTCTCATTACACATAAAAATTCTAATTATAAAAAGATAATTAAAAAAACTAGCCCTATTTAAAAATGATATCTGTTTCAGGTAAAAAATGGGTACATAGAAAAGTTAATAAAAATTTATTAGAAAAAATAAAACAAGATTATAACTTTAGTGATATTTTATCTAATTTGATAATATCAAGAAATTTTAATCAAACAGAATTGAGTAGTATAGATAATAATCTAAATTTGAATAATGTTTTTATAAGAAATATTGATTATCAAAAATCATTAGAAATAATTACTAAATCAATTAAGAATGAAGAGAATATATGTATTTTAGGCGATTATGATGTTGACGGATCCGCTGCTACATCTCTTTTTATCAGATTTTTTGAAAGCATAAAACATCCATTTTTTTTTTATATTCCAGATAGAGAAAAAGATGGATATGGAGCAAGTAAAAAATTGTTTAAAAAATTGATTTTAAAAAAACCAAAATTAGTAATTATGTTAGACTGTGGATCAACATCTAATGAAGCTATAAAATTTCTTAATGATAATAAGATAAAATCACTAATAATTGATCATCATGAAATTCACAAACCTTTTCCAAAAGCTAATTCTATAATTAATCCAAAAAAAGATAACGGATATATTAAATATGATTATTTATGTGCTACAACTTTGACATATTTTTTTTTAGATCAATTATCTCAAAAATTTAAAAGTAAATTTAAGATATCTAATTTTTTAATTTATGTATTGTTAGCTACAATTTGTGATGTAATGCCATTGAGAAAATTAAATAGATTAATTGCAATTAAAGCACTTAAAGATTTTAGTATAGATCAAAATATTGCTTTAAATAGATTATTTATTTTGAATAATAAAAAAAATAAACTGAATGTTGATGATCTTGGTTTTTTGATTGGTCCTATATTAAATGCTGGAGGAAGATTAGGCAAATCTGCTTTTGCATCAGAACTTTTATCCTCAGACAATTTAGATGTTGTTAATTTCAAAGCTAATGAATTAATCAAATTAAATAATAAAAGAAAAAAAATTGAAAGATTAATATTTAATGAAATTAATTTTAAAAAAATTGAAAATGAAAATAAGAATATTATTATTTATTATAACTATAATATTAAAGAAGGACTAATCGGAATCATAGCTGCTCGCTTGAAAGAATATTTTAATAAACCAGCTATTGTTATAACCAACTCAGGTAATATTTTAAAAGGTTCTGCTAGATCTACAGAATATTACAATATCGGCCGTGTTATAAAAAATTTGTTTGATAAAAATATAATTAAAGTGGGTGGTGGCCATAACATGGCCGCTGGATTTACATTGAAAAAAAATAATCTTGATAAATTTAAAGATTTTATTTTTGAGGATTTTTCAAATAAAGTGCCTTTTGATAATCATAAACTTTTATATGATGCTGAGGTTTCATCTAATGCAATTAATAAGGATTTTTATTACGATATAAAAAAATTAGAACCTTTTGGATCATCAAATCCAAATCCAATATTTCTTTTTAAGAACCTTAAAGTGATCAAAACAAATATTCTTAATGGTAATCATTTATCAGTAATATTTAAATCTAAATCTGGATTTTCAATTAAATCTATCTCATTTAATTCAATAAATAATAAAGTCGGCAATTATTTACTAAATTATAAAAAAACTTTAAATGTATTAGCCGAAATCAACGAAAATAATTGGAATAACAAAAAGACACTTCAATTAAATATTCATGATTTGATAATTTAAGTTAATAAAACTTGATAAATAATGACTTTTAAAATAAAAGTTCTCAAAATGGTCCCTTCGTCTATCGGTTAGGACAGCTGGTTTTCATCCTGCAAAGGGGGGTTCGATTCCCCCAGGGACCGCCATTATTATGTCCTTTTATGTCTATATGATTTTATCTAAAATCAATGACAAATACATATCATACGTGGGCTACTCTAAAGATGTTAAAAAACGTGTTTTATTGCATAACAATTCAAAAGGTGCAAAATTCACAAAAGGTAATATTTGGAAGTTAATTTATAAAAAAAAATATAAAACAAAAAATGTGGCTATGGTTGAAGAATATAAACTAAAAAAAAATTACAAAAAAAGAAATTTAATCAAGAATATTTACTTAAATAAAAGATTATCATAAATGAAAATATCAATTTTATTACCATATAAAGAAAATTACTCACCTTCATATCCTGGTGCTGTATCCATTTTTGTACATTCTATGAATAAATTAAGTAAATATAAAAATGAAATAACTGTTTTTGGTTCAACCGATTTTAAAAAAAAATTATCAAAAAATTACATAAATATAAATTTATCTAAAAAAATATTATCTAGTAATTCTAAACAGTATGTTTTGAAATTTTTAGAAATACAAAAAAACACTCATTCAGATATAATTGAAGTACATAATAGACCAAATTATATTGAAAAACTTACAAAACTAAATAGTAAAATTATTTTATATTTTCACAATGATCCAATTTCTATGATTGGTTCAAAATTAATAGAAGAAAGAATACATTTATTAAATGTTTGTTCAAAAATAGTTTTTAATAGTGAATGGTCAAAAAAACAATATCTTAAAGATTTAAAAAGTTTTTATCATAAATCAAAAAAACTTATAGTTATTCATCAATCCACTAATAAAGTTAAAGTAGATTTAAAAAAAAAAGAAAAATTAATTACTTTTGTTGGAAAACTAAATTCTGCGAAAGGATATGATATTTTTGGAAGTGCTGTTACTCGTATATTAAACAAATATTCAAACTGGAAAGCTATCGTTATTGGTGATGAACCAAGAGAAAAAATATTTTTTAATCATAAAAATTTAAAAATTCTTGGGTTTCAAGATCATGAAACTGTCTTAAAAACATTTAAAAAAACTAGTATAGCCGTTGCATGTTCAAGATGGGAAGAACCTTTTGGGCGAACAAGTTTAGAGGCTGCCAGTAGAGGATGTGCAGTTATAATATCAAACCGTGGTGGATTACCAGAAACCATAACTAATGGTATTATTTTAAGAAATTTACAAACTAATACACTTTATTTAGCTATTGAAAATTTGATTAAAAATAAAAAAAAATTGAGATATTTTCAAGACCAATCATTTAAAAATTTTTATCTAACAGATAAATTTATTTCAAATAAAATAGACATTTATAGAAAAGAATTAATTCAATCATATAAATTAAATTTAGTTAATAATACTATAAAAAAAATTAAAATTCTTCATGTAACAAACTTTAATGAAAGGCATAATGGCAGACTATTTTATAATACTGGAAAACGTATAAATAATGGTTTCATAAGACTTAACCACAGTGTACTTGAATTTAGTGATAGAGACATAGTAAGTTATTATCGAAATATCAATGATTTGGATGGATCAAAACGACTTAACAAAAAACTTTTAGAAGTTATATCTAATTATGTTCCTGATATTCTAGTATTAGGTCATGCTGATTTAATTAAAAAAGACACACTTGAATACATAAAAAAAAATTATCCTAATATAAAAATGTCTCAATGGTTCTTAGATAGAATGGATAGTCAATGGATAAATAATAAAAAAAGATTCTTGGATAAAATTGATTTAATGGATTCAAGTTTTTGCACAACAGATCCAAAATCTCTAAGAATAAACACTAAATATAATGTTTACTATTTACCAAATCCTGTTGATCACTCGTTTGAAACCTTAGAAAATTATAATAATGATTTTTTTAATAATGATGTATTTTTTGCAATGAGTCATGGTGTTCATAGAGGTGTTCTAAAAAAAGGTAAGTTTGATGACAGAGAGAATTTCTTAAATAAACTTATTAAGGAAACTCCTAATATTAGATTTGACCTATATGGAATGAACGGTATCCAGCCCATTTGGGCAGATGATTATTTACTAGCTATTTCTCAATCTAAAATTGGATTAAATTTAAGTCAAGGTAGAGCAGCCAAATATTATAGTAGCGATAGATTCTCACAATTAATAGGAAACGGACTATTAGTTATGATTGATGAAAAAACTAAAATTGGAAATTTTTTCAATAAAGATGAGATTGTTATGTACAATAATATATCTGATTTATCAGAAAAAATCACTAAATTTAGTAATGATAATAAATTAAGGAAAAAAATTGCAAAAAAGGGTAGGGATAAATATTTCAAATACTTTAATTCAACTATTGTTGCTGATTTCATAATTAATAAAACAATCGGAACAAAAAAAAAATTTTTTTGGGAATCAATTAATTAATGTTTTCAGTTTTGATACCAACTTTTAATAATATCGAATATTTAAAAATTTGTATTAATAGTTTAAAAAAAAACTCATTATACAATCATGAAATAATTTTACACATTAATGAAGGGAGTGATGGAACTCTAGAATATGCAAAACAAAATAATTTTGAATTTACATATTCAGAAAATAATATAGGAATGCCAAAAGCATTAAATAAATCATCTGAACTTTCTAAAAAAGATTATATTTTGATATCACATGATGATTTCTATTATTGCCCTAATTGGGACAAACCCCTAAAAGAGGAAATTGAAAAATTAAATACTAAAAACTTTTACATATCTGGCACAATGGTTGGAGCAGGACAAGTTTATTTCGACGCTGGTGACAAATACTCAAATTTTGATGAGAAAAAATTATTAAACAATCTAGATAAAATTAAAACTTTTGATTTTCAGGGAACTACTAAATGCCCAGGAGTAGTTCATATAGATACCTGGAGGCAAGTTAATGGTTGGAGTGAAGAGTTCAGCCCAACAGGTGGTGACGATACAGACTTTGCAATGAAATTATGGAAAAATAATGTAAGAATCTATAAAGGTATTGGTTCTTCTCTTGCTTATCATTTTGGCTCAATCACAACACGTAAAAAAGATAAAAGACTATTTACTTACTTGGGAAACAGAGGAAATAAAATTTTTTTAAAGAAATGGGGTATAACAATAAATTTTTTTGAAAATCAGTATTTAAGAGCTGGTCTGAATAATCAAAAAAAACTTAATTTTAAACCGTTTATAGGTTCTTTAGATAATCCAAATAAAAATATTAGCTATTACTTTGGTTTAATTAAATGTAAATTTTTAAAATTTTATTTATTTATCACAAATTTTAAATAAATTTTTTTTAAAATATATTTCTAATTTTTCTCTTTATTAAACTTGAAATAATAAATAATTTATTAATTTTTTTTTTTTCAAATGTCTTAAAATTTTCAAAACTATAATCAAAAACTTGAAAATCTTTTTTATATATTTGTTCTACTAAATTGAGTGTAATATCTTTTTTATAATGATTTATATAATTTGATGGAGAGTATTTGCTTCCAATAGAATTATTATAATTATGATGTTTTAATTTAATATCAATTTTAAGTTTTTTGTTTATTAGATAAACATCTTTATCAATAGTTTCAAATTTTCCCAAATAATCTATCTTTTTTAAGTTATTTTCACCAATCCAATCTATCATAGGAAGAGTGAACCAATATTGCTCGTTATTGATACTTGTTAAGAAATCGTAAAATGTCGATTTTTCATTTAATTTAAGTTCTTTTCGATAAAATTCAGATCTAATACATTCGTAATACAATGAGACCGCTCGACTAAACGGGTTTCTAACAAATGTGATAATAGGTTTTGAAACATGAAATTTACTCAATCTTATTAATTCTAAAGGTAAATGTCTTTTAAATGATTTTGCTTTAATATTTGTTTTCGGCAAGGTCATATTATCATCCGCTGAAATATGCTCGTAATATGAGCTTGTTCCTTCATATATAAGTTTATGCCTATTTATTAATGAATTTTGAATTGATGATCCTGCAGTTTTAGGAATGTGAATGAATACTATATTTTCAAATATCATCTAAATTCTTTTATAAGATTTTTTATTATTTAACGCAGTTAATATAGCATCAAGTCTATCATTATACTTATGAAAACTTTCCTTTTTTTTTATTATCTTAAAAAAGTATTTGTAAGCATATAGTTTAAATATGATTATAAAGAAATACGAATAAGCAAAAAAAGTACCATAATGTTTTTTTTTAAAATAGGTTTTAGACCAAATAAAATGCCAATTTAAAAGAGAGTTTAATTTTTCTTTTTCTTTTTTGTCTTCATATTCAACTGATGTACCGATGTTATGTATAACTTTTGCAGTGTTAATCTGGAAAGAAAATAATTTCTTTTTAATTCCTCTTTTACAATAATCATTTTCTTCAAAAAATAAAAAAAAATTTTCATCAAAACCATTAATTTCATCAAAGTTTTTTGTATTAAAAAACATTGCAGCTCCGCTAATTGATATTTTTGCAATCTTTTTATTAATATCTGATTGTTTGATATTTTTTTCCTCTTGATATCTTGGCCCAATACAAGAAAATTCATCCTTAAGTTCCTTTGCTGCATTATAAATGTCATAAATTATTTCATCTGATACTCCTATTATATCAGGATTAAACGAAAAAAAATATTTTGTATTTACGTGTGTTCTTCCATAATTTATGGCACTACCAAATCCTTTATTTTCTGTATAGTAAAGTTTTATTTTTCGCCTTTTTTTTGATAATTCACTTTGAATTGTTTTGTCCTCAGAATTTTCTATTATAATAATTTCAAATTTATCTGATATATTTTCTAAAAATTTAATAACTTTATTTTTACTTTTATGTGAAATAACTATTAGTGTTACATCTTTATGTAGATTGTCATAATCAGTTTTCATATCTTTATTTTATTTAATGCATTATTTTTGAATATATTAGCTTCCCTGATATATCTTCTTACCATTTGAGTTGTTTTATGTCCTGTCATAGCCATTATACTACGTTCATCAGCTCCAGACTCAGCTGCCACTGTTGCAAAACCTGATCTCAAACTATGACCTGCAAAGTTTTTATTTTCAATACCTGCTAATTTTAGATATTCTTTCATTAACAAAACTACAGATTGGTCTGTTAGTCTATTATCAGTTAAAGATGAACCTTTAGAAAATCTTCTAAAAATAGGTCCAGATGTTATTTTAGATATTTCTAACCATTTTTTTAGATTAACTACAGGACAATAGATTTCATTATTGAAGTAGGGCAGTCCTTTAGTCATTCCCTCACCAAATTGATCAGTTTTAGATCTTTTGATTGTAATTTTAAGCCCTTCAGGAACAAATTCTAAATCCTCGTGGTCGATTGAAATGAGTTCAGTTCTTCTAAAACCACCCCCAAAACCAACTAAGATCATTGATTTGTCTCTAAGTTTCTTAATTTCCTGAATTTTTTGTTCATCTATTACATTAATAATTGATTTTAAATGATTGATTAATATAGGTTTTTTACCTTTTTGCATGCTACCCTTAACCCTTTTTATTCCCAATAAATTTTCAATTATGATTGGATGTTTTGTATCTAAATAATGCCCTTTTAGTTTATGAACCATGCTAATTGATACCAATCGTCTTCTTAAAGTGCTTATTTTTGAATTTTTAGAAAGATGAGTTAGATATAAAGAAACAATTTTTGGCTCAGATGGTAATGAATTTAAACCATGCTTAACACAAAAAGCTCCAAAATCCTTAAAATCTGATTTATAAGCTCTTAAAGTATTATTTGCTTTTGAACTTTTGAGGTTATTTAAAGTAGCCTCATGAAGTGATTTAAGGTCTGTTGTTAGCTCATTCATATAATTACTATTGATAACAATTAATTATCATTAGTAATATACTAAGTGATTTTTAATGTCAATAGTTTAAATTATATAAATTATGGGTTCACTTGATGGAGAAATTCCTGCAGTATGGTTTTTAATTAGTTCAATTGGATTCGTTATCTTAACTTTTTTACAATACAGAAACACTGGTAAGAGCTTTAATACGATATTTTTATCTATAATGGCTATTATATTCTTTGTAAGTTATATAATTTTAATGATACCTCGCTAAAAAGTTATTAACATAACCTGTTGAAAAGTCAGTAAATTCAACAATTAAGTGATACTATTACCATTCTGATATTATATTATCTAAATAACTTAAGAGGCAACTCTTAACTGGCCAGCCAGAGAAAGGCCGAGAGGTTTAAGTCTGGAGGGCAGAAAACCCTGTAAAGCAGCGCTAAACATACAGGGTGGTCGGTTCGGCGGTAGCGCATACAACGACGAGCCATAAAATTCTGATCTTTGCACCTTAAAAAGTGTAAAGTATCAGGGTTTTTTGATTATGAAACCCCTGCTAGGAACAAAATTTCAGTTAAAAGTATGGAATTACCTTAAAGCAATACCTAAAGGTAAAGTAAAAACCTATAAACAGGTAGCTATTGGAATAAAAAGCCCTAAATCCGCACGTGCAGTCGCTAATGCTTGTGCAAAAAACCCATATGCTCCAAAAATACCCTGTCATAGAGTAATTAGGTCTGATGGAGGTCTTGGAGGCTATTCTGGAAAAGGTGGAATTAAGCAAAAGCTAAGATTACTTAGATCTGAAAAAGCACTTATTTAGCCCTATTTTAAAACTTTTTTTGATAAAATAAACTAGTAAAATCAACATTTTTTATTCATTTTATCATATTTTTTAAAAAATAGTTTAATTCACCCTTCAGTTGTACCATATATGATCTAATATCTAAAATTAACCCCTCTATGGGCGTTTAAATGGTATATTCAATTTGTGCATCGCTCTATTAATCAACAATACCAACACTTTTAGACTTCCCTTTTTTTAATTCTTAAATCTAATAACTATGTTTAAAAAAGCCTAATTTTAAAGGATTATTTACATTTTTGTATAATTTTACAATAATTTGAATCTACATCTTAATATTTTTGATTTTTTTATGTTTAATTAATTAAATATTAACATTTTTTTATAATTTTTTATTTTTAAAAAGTATAATAATTACAATTATTTATTGATATAACTTAATGTAATACATTAGAAATTAGTAAACAAATATTACCTAATATTAAATCTTTTTTGCTATGTTCTCTCGTCTAGAAATGTAAATACCACTTAAAACAATGATAAATAATCCCAAGAAAGTCCAATTGTCAGGGAAATCACTGAAGAAATAGTATCCTATAATGATGTTTGTAATAATCTCAAAATAGCTTAATGGAGCTAATTTAGAGGCATCAGCGTATTTAAGAGACAAAATTAAAAATAAATGACCTATGCATGCAAAAATACCTATAGCAGCCATCATCGACCACTGATTTAAAGAAGGTTTAACCCACACGAATGGCATTACTGTGGATATGATCACCGCCCCTACTACACCAGTTAACAATAAGGTTAATAAAGGGTTATCTGAAGTGCTTAATTTACGGGTTATAATTAAATAAAAACCATACATTATACCCGTACCAAGTGCAGCTAAACTAGCTAAATTAATCTCAACAAAACCAGGTCTAATAACAACTAAAGATCCAATAAATCCTATAATTACCGCAGACCATCTTCTAAAACCTACTTTTTCACCTAAAAAAATTGGTGAAAAAGCTGTAACAATTAATGGAGCGATAAAAGCCAATGTTAATGCTTTTGCTAAAGAGATTACAGAAATTGAATAAAAAAAACAAATATTAGCTGTTAAAAGAATTAAACCTCTTATGAATTGTAATTTTGGTTTATCGGTCCATACAAGATTTTTTCGGAAAAAGAAAAACATAACTGGAAAAGTAAAAGCTACGGTAAAAAAATATCTTGCCCATGTGATTTGTAATACTGGAAGATCTGCACTTAAGTATTTTGCAAACCCATCCATTATAGGAAGCATTACCCATGCCAATAGATTGAAAGTTATAGCCTTCATTTTTAGAAGAAGGATATAGATTAAATAAAGAATTTTAAAGCAAAGAATACAACGATTGGAATAGTAATAAATGACATTAATGTTGACACAACAATAGTACTAGCAATACTATCCACTACTTTTTTTGGAGAATACATACTTCCTACAAGATAGTTTAATATAGCACTTGGCATGGCACTTTGAATTAATAAAACACCAGCAGCAAATCCTGATAAATTAAAATTATAAATAATTATAAAAGCTATTAATGGTCCCAAAATAACTCTACATAACGAAAGTATTATTGAGTCTTTTAATGAAAATTTAAATCTTGTTAATGCAATTCCAAGAGACATTAAAACTAAAAAAATTGTTGCATAAGTTAATAGAAATGTTGTGTTTTCAAGAAATAATGGTGTTTCTATTTGAAAATATAAAAAGATAACAGAAATAATAATTGCATATACAGGTGGACTTTTAATTACCACTTCTAAGGAAAATTTTTTACTTGCTAAAAAAACACCCAATGTAAAATGAAATAAAATGATAACAGAGGCAATAGCAGATGCAACTCCTAACCCTTGTGTTCCATAAGCAAATAGACATATAGGGACACCCATATTGCCAGTGTTGGGTAAAATTAAAGGTGGTAATTCCATACTTAAATCTTTATTAAGTAGAAAAAGCAAAATAAGTCCTACAATAGCGAAACCTCCTATCATTATAAGAGCATAAATAAAATAATGAGTGAAAACACTCAAAGTAATGCCAGTTGTGGTAACCGTATAAAATATCATTGCTGGTGTACCAATATTTCCAGCAAAATTTGTTATAAAATTTGTATCAATATTTGGATTTTTTTTTCCCAAATAATAACCAACACCAATTACAAAAAAAACAGGAAAAATAACTTCAAATATTTTAATATATATTTCCATTAATTATAAAGTCTAATTAATGTGGGAAATTTAAGAATATTTTTATTCTTTTTAAATGCTGATAAGCAGTTTCTTGAGTTAATTTCTGTCGTTTTGTGAGTAATAATTACGATTGTTGCTTTCTTACTTTTCTTATCAGGTGTTTGAATTATTCTTTTAACTGAAATCTTATATTTAGCTAATCTATTTGTGATTGATGAAAGAACACCCTGCTTATCTTTGACTTCAAATCTTAAATATAATGAATTTGTATATTTATCATTACTAAACGGCTTAATAGAC
Organism: uncultured Pelagibacteraceae bacterium; assembly: GCA_902522895.1. GTDB lineage: Bacteria > Pseudomonadota > Alphaproteobacteria > Pelagibacterales > Pelagibacteraceae > Pelagibacter. Next base: position 11,375 of record CABYXD010000002.1, on the reverse strand, counting down.
CTTCTTTTATTAGAAGAAATACCGAAAGGATATTTAGTATTTCCTCTTAAAATTGATAATAAGTCTGATAATAAAGAAGAAGAAGTTGGACCAGGTCCAGCACCCTCACCTTGTAAAACACTCTCACCTACGGGTTTACCTTCAGTAATTACTGCATTCATAACACCATTTACATTTCCTATATATGTCTTTTTACTTACTAAGCATGGATGAACAGTCTCAAATAGTTGACCATTGATAATTTCAGAAATTCCAAGTAATTTCACTCTAAGACCCAATTGATTGGCTATTTTAATATCTTCTAATTTAATATTTTCAATACCTTCCATTATACATTTGCTTTTAGAAATCTTTGTATTGAAAGAAAGAGCCGATAATATTCTTATTTTTGCAAAGGCATCAAAACCATTTAAATCTAACTTAGGATTACCTGGTTCAGCATAACCAAGTTTTTGAGCTTTTTGTAAAACTTTATCAAAAGTTTCATTACTATTTTCCATTTCAGATAAAATATAATTTGTTGTTCCGTTAAGTATTCCATAAACTTTACTAATCTTATTTGTTGCCAATCCTTCTTTAATTGTTTTTAGAATAGGAATTCCACCTGCAACGGATGCTTCAAACTCTAAATTTACTTTATTTTTTTCAGCGAGTTTAGCAAGGTGATCCCCATGCTTAGCTATTAAAGCTTTATTTGGTGTAATAACATGAATTTTATTCTTTAAGGCTGTCTCTACGACTTTTTTTGAAATTCCATCAGATAGTCCAACTACTTCGAATAAAATGTCAGGCTTTAATTCTTTTATTATCTTAATTGGATTTTTATAAAAAATTTTTTTATTAATGTGATATTTTCTTTTTTTTGTTTTATTTTTGGCAGATATTGCAATTATCTTAATTTTTTTTGCAGTTTTTATTTCAATATTTCTTCTTTGAAGATTAAGTTCTCGATATAGATAATTTCCAACTTGACCAAGTCCAATAATTGCAATTTTTATAATATTACTCATCTATTTATCAATATTTGGGTAAGGATTATTATTAGCATATTTCTCTAATCTAGTTCTAAATTCTTCAAAAGACAGATCATTGGAAAATTCAATTTTTGAAACATTGCTCGAAATATTTTGACTAGATGAACAACATGACAGTAAAAAAAATAAGAATAAATATTTTTTCATTTTAAGCCTTCTTTAATGTTAAAATTTTTTATAATATTCATATTTTGGACTCCTTGACCTGCCCCTCCTTTTATCAAATTATCAATTGATGATAGTATTATCGCCTTATTCTTATATTTAGATTTACATACAGATATTAAACAATTATTTGTATTAATTACATCATTTGTACTTATTAAAGAATTCATTTTAATCACTTTGACAAATGTTGAATTTTTATAAAATCTAATAAGTTCATTATATAAAGAGTTAACTGTTTTGCCCTTATTTAAATCAATGTAAATAGTACTCAGAATACCTCTAAACATTGGTGATAAATGAGGTGTAAATGTAAAATCAAATTTACTTTTAGTATATTTTCTTATTGTTTGTTCAATTTCAGAATTGTGTCTGTGGAAACTTACCCCGTATGCACTTAAAGATTCGTTCAAGTTTTTATCTTTATATTTTTTATGAACACCTCTTCCAGCACCAGAGTATCCAGATTTTGAGTCTATAATTATGTTATTTAACTTTAAAAGTTTTTTTTTAATTAATGGGATTAATGGAAGCAATATTGAAGTAGGATAACACCCAGGACATCCAATAATTTGAAATTTTTTAATATCATTACCCGATATCTCAGGTAAGGCATAAATTGATTTTTTAATTAAATGAGGAGCTTTGTGTTTTAATTTATACCATTTAAAAAAATCTGAAGCTTTTTTTAATCTAAAATCAGCAGCTAAATCAATCAAAGTATTTTTATGTAATAAGTTTTTTGAAATTTCTTGAGATTGTCCGTTAGGAAGAGCTGTAAAAATAACATCAATATTATTTAATAATTTTTTATTAAACTTAATAATTTTTGGTAACTTTTTATATTTTAAAGTTTTATCATAATAAGAAATATCTTTACCAATCGATGTGTTGCCACAAAGATATTTAATATTAATTTTATTATGTTTAGCTAGTAACTTAATTAATTGAACTCCAATATAACCAGTTGATCCAGCTACTAAAACATTAAGTTTAGGCATTGTTTATTATAACAGTTAAAAGTTAAAAAAAAATTATCTTTTAGAAAATTGAAAGCTTCTTCTAGCTTTTCTTCTACCAGGTTTTTTCCTCTCAACTGCCCTTGAGTCTCTGGTAGTTAATTTTTCTGTTTTGAGTGTTGTTTTAAAATTTTCATCAAACATCACTAAAGCCTTTGATATACCATGAACCATCGCCCCTGCTTGTCCTGTGGGCCCACCACCACTCACATTGCATCTTACATCATAATCTGTAGCTTGGTTAATAATTTCAAAAGGTCTAGTTATTTGAAGATGATGAAATTCACTAGAAAAGTACTCATTAAATAATTTACCATTAACATAAATTTTGCCAGATCCTTTTTTTACCCAAACTTTAGCTATAGAAGTTTTTCTTCTACCAGTTGCGTATTTACTATCTTTAAAATCAAGTTTTAGTTTTGTCTTTTTTGATTCTGTTTGGGAAGATTGCATTTATTTAATTTCTTATAATGTTTTTATTATTAAGTTTTTTCAATTCAATAATTTTTAAGTTTTGAGCTGCATGAGGATGATCATTACCTGAGTAAATCTTTAATTTACTTAGTTGTTTTTTACCTAAAACGCCACCTGGCAACATTCTTTTTACAGCCATTTTTAATGTCTCACCAGGTTTTTTTGAAGAAAGTTTTTCTGGAGTAGTTTCTTTTATTCCACCAGGGTGTCCAGTATGTTTATAATATTTTTTATCCTGAAACTTTTTACCTGTAAATTTAATTTGCTCAATATTTTTGACTACAACAAAATCTCCATCATCCATATGAGGAGTAAAAGTAGTTTTATTTTTACCTCTGATAATTTTTGATATAACAGTAGCTAATCTACCTACAACTGCATCTTTTGCATCAATTTCAAACCAATTTGAAGAAAGTTGATCTTTTTTTAAGAATTTTGTCATTGTGCCAGGATTAATACTAATATTAACTCTAAAGTCAATTTGATATTTCTATTGCAATTACTAACATTTCTGATAAATATGTATTTGCCGATTTGATCCTATTGCGGGCATATAACTGCTAAACAGGAATTTTCATAACATAATCGGTAGGCATTTGAACTGTATTGTGCGCCTTACAATAAGTTAAAGCACTAAAAAAGGAGTAATAATGAGTACAAAAAGAAATAACCCTGAGACTATAGCTATTCATGGGGGTGACTATAGAAGTGATCCAGCTACTAATGCTGTTGCTGTTCCCATTTATAGAACAACATCATATCAATTCAATAGTGTTGAGCATGCAGCAAATCTGTTTGCACTAAAAGAATTTGGTAACATTTATACTAGAATAATGAACCCTACAAATGATGTATTAGAAAAAAGAATCGCAGCACTTGAGGGAGGTTTAGCTTGTTTAACAGTAGCCTCTGGACAAACTGCATCAACATTTGCAATATTAAATGTTGCTCAAACAGGTGATAATATTGTGAGTTCAACAGACCTTTATGGAGGAACAGTATCTTTATTTACACATACTTTAAGTAAACTTGGTATTGAAATTAGATATGCTGATCCGAAAGATCCCAAGAACTTTGAAAAAGCTATAGATGATAAAACTAGAGCTTTTTATGGTGAAACTTTACCTAATCCATATTTAAGAGTATTTCCAATTAAAGAAGTTTCTGACATAGGAAGGAAATATAATATACCTTTAATAATAGATAATACAGCAGCTCCAGTAATCTGTAAGCCAATAGAACATGGGGCAGCTATAGTTATTCACTCGTTGACTAAATATATTGGAGGCCATGGTACGGCTATAGCGGGAAGTATTGTAGATAGTGGTAATTTTGACTGGACAGCAGATCCAAAAAGACAACCTCTGTTTAATGAACCAGATGCTAGTTATGGTGGAGCTGTTTGGGGAAAAGTCGTTCCTGAACTTACAGGTGCTAACATACCATTTGCTGTTAGAGCAAGAGTTTGTTTGTTAAGGGATCTTGGTTCAGCATGTTCACCTGATAATGCTTTTGCTATCATTCAAGGACTTGAAACAGTAACTTTAAGAATGAAACAACATTGTGCCAATGCAGAATATGTTGTTAACTTTCTCAAGAACCATAAAGAAGTAACTAAAGTTATCTATTCAACTGAACATGATAAAACTATTTCTGCTAGAGCAAAAAAATATCTAAAAGGTGGAAATGGACCTATGGTTGGTATTGAATTAAAAGGTGGCTTTGAAGCTGGTAAGAGATTTATAGAGTCTTTAAAGATGTTTTATCATGTTGCAAATATTGGAGATGCTAGAAGTTTAGCAATTCACCCGGCTAGCACAACTCATAGTCAGTTAAATGACGAACAACTAGCGGCTTCTGGAGTTACTCAAAATTATGTTCGATTATGTATTGGTTTGGAACATATTGATGATATTATTGATGATCTCGATCAAGCTCTAAATAAATCTTCAAAAAAAGCTTTAAAAGCTGTTAGTTAAATTTTGTATTCAAATAGAAAAAATAAATACATGAACTAACTAAAAAAATTGAACTTATTTGGTGCATAGATGCAATGTAAATTTGTGCACCATATATAATTGTAAAGATCCCCAAAATAATTTGTAAAATAATAAATAAACCTAAAATATTTACTGATTTATATAAATCATACATTTTATTTTTATAAATTTTAAAGAAAATATACAAATAAAAGGCGCCAATTAGATAGGCTAAATTTCGATGAATAAATTGGACTAATGATGGTTCACTTAAAGCTGATAATTTAAATAAATTCGAATAATTATTGTCATCAGGAAAATATGAATTACCCATAAATGGCCAAGAATTGTAAATTTTACCTGCATCCATTCCAGACACAAATGCACCTATGGCGATTTGAATAAATACTAAAATCAAAAATGAAAGTGGAATTGAGGGACTTATCTTATTTGATATATTATTTTTTTTGTTAATTTTTAAATAGTTCCAAAAAATTAGAGATAAAATCAAAAATGCAATCAGTAAATGAACTGAAAGTCTAAAATGACTAACATCCACTCTATCAATTAAACCACTACTAACCATATACCACCCTATAAATCCCTGGAAACATATAAGTAAAAAAATAAAATAAAGATTTAATAACTTTGAAATTTTAATTTTAGTTGAGAAGTAAATTAATGGAATTAAAAATCCAATACCGATTAATCTTCCAAGAAAACGATGGGCCCACTCCCACCAAAAAATTACTTTAAATTCTTGTAAACTCATATCGTAATTCTGTAATTTAAATTCAGGAATTTCTTTATAAAGGTCAAAATATATTTTCCATTCATTTTGATTTAAAGGTGGGAAGAATCCTGAAAATAGTTCCCATTTTGTAATGGAAAGACCCGAGTCAGTTAATCTTGTTAAGCCTCCGACAACTATCATGATGGATATAATCCAAAACATCAAAATTAACCAATTTGATATTTGATTATTAATTTTAGTATTTACTGTATACATATTCGGATAAATATAATAATTTTTTGAATATCCAAATATATAAATGTCGCCATTTAAAAGAAAAAAGTTAGGTAAAATTAGATTTGAATTAGATAAATTAGATAATTCACTTATAAAAGTAATTAAAAAACGAACAAATTTAGTAAAAAAAGTTTTAGCACTAAAAGATAAAAAAAATCAAATTGTTGATAAAAAAAGAATTCAAACAATACTAAAAAATATTAGAAAAAAATCTTTAAAAAATAATATTGATCCAAGAATTACTAATCGAATTTGGAAAAATATGATCTGGTCATATATAGATTTTGAAAGAAGAAATTTTAAAAAGAAATAATTATTTACTGTGAGGTGGAAGTTTTTTTTCTATAAAAACTTCATGCTTACGTGTGGCTGGATTATATTTTTTTGCTTTTAATTTAACTTTAGCTTTTTCTCCACCAGCAGGTTTTTTTACATAATAGAAAAATGGACTATCAGGTTTTTCTTCTGGTACTAATCTAACTTTTATGTGTGTTTTTTTTGCCATATTATTTAATATTTTTTAAATCTTTAATAATTTTAGAAATATTTGAAACTTTTTTTTTAAAATTATTTGCATTTATAGATTTATTTAAAATTTCGTCAAGTTCATTAGATTGACCTGATTTAAGTAGTTTTTTAACTCCATTAATTGTCATACCTTGATCTTTTAAGAGAAATTTAATCTTTTTTAATAAATCTATATTATCTTTATCATAATATCTTCTATTGCCATTTAAAATTCTAGGTTTAATTTGTTTAAATTCTTTTTCCCAAAATCTAATAGTATGCGTGGGTATTAATTTACCAGATTTATTTTTTAAATTTAAAATTTTAACAACCTCACCTATTGTTTTATAAGCTGTACCAATTTTATTCATTTTTATTTAAATTAACAAATTCTTTAAATTCTTTAGATGGTTTAAATAATACTACATTTCTTTTTGTGATAGTTTTTTCTTCTTTTGTTTTTGGATTTCTTCCAATTCTTGATTTTTTTTCTCTTATTGAAAAAGTACCAAATTTTGAGAGTTTTAATTTTTTTTCACCTTTTAAATTTTGTTCGATTATAATAAGAAAATCATCAATTAAACTTTCTGAAATTTTTTTAGAAAATCCTAATTGCATATAAACTAAATTAACTAAATCCTTTTTAGTTAAATTAATTCTCATAAACTAATATTTCTTTTAATTTTATCAATTAAATTACCCTTTATTATTTTACAACAAACATCAAGAGAATTTGAAAATCCTATATAATCTGTACCACCATGACTTTTAACTACAGGTGAGTCTAGACCTATAAAGATAGCTCCATTATATAATCTTGGGTCTAATCTTTTTTTAAATTTATTAAGGTTTTGAATATTTAAAAAAGAAGAAATTTTTCCCATTAAATTACCTGATAATACTTTTTTAAGCTCACTGGTAATAAAATTTGCAGTACCCTCAGCAGTTTTGAGAGCTACATTACCTGTAAAGCCATCTGAAACTATTACATTTACATTTCCATTCATTAGTTCATTGCCCTCTATATAACCCTTGAAGTTAAAATCATCTAATTTTTTTTCTTTTAAAATTTTAAAAGTTTCTTTAATTGTTTCATTTCCTTTTAATTCTTCTGAACCAATATTAAGTAAAGCTACATTTGTTGTTTGTGTCGGATATAATGACTTGAATAGCGATGCTCCCATAATTGAAAAATCAAATAAATTTTTTGAACTACAATCAATATTTGCTCCTAAGTCTAATACAACACTCATCCCTTTTTTATTTGGCCATAATGCTGATAAAGCTGGTTTATCAATGTTATCTATCATTTTGAGATTTAACTTAGATATTACAAGTAAAGCCCCTGTATTTCCTGCTGATATAACAATATCGCAGTCTTTCTTTTTTACACTTTCGATGGCAAGCCACATACTTGTATCTTTGCCTCTTTTTGCTGCTTCTAATGGGCTATCCTCACTTGAAACTTTATTCAAAGTATTTGAAATTTCAAAATTATTTTTTGCAATTTTATTATCTATTAATTTATTAATTTCAATTTGATCGCCAAAAATTTTGTAAAAAATATCTTTATTAAATTTATGATGATGAATAATGCCATCAATAATTTTTTTTGGTGAATTATCGCCTCCCATTGCATCAACTGCAATTTTAATCATTTCTGACATATTAAATAAGAGCTTAAAAATTAATCTTTTGGGTCTAAAATCTGACGACCCTTATACATGCCTGTTTTTAAATCTAAGTGATGAGATAATCTATATTCACCTGATTTTTTATCCTCAACAACATTTTTAGATGAGAATTTCATATTCTGAGCTCTTCTCATTCCCGTTCTTGATGGGGTTTGTTTTCGCTTTGGTACTGCCATAATCAAATATTACTTACACTTTTTAGATAAGAATTCAAAGTATTTTTTGATAATTTTTCTCTAAAATCTTCAAAATAATCTACCAAATAGTTAATATTATTAAAATTATCTAAAAATAAAGATAATTTTTTTTCTCTGTCAGCAATTGTAAGATTGTTCCAAAAATGTATTTCTGAAACGATAGCATGAAAATTGTTAATATAATCTTTCATTTTTTTGTTAATAGATTGATCACCGTATCCTATTTCTCTGATACTTAATTCTAATTGTCTAAAGTTAAAATCATACAAATCTTGTAGTTTTTTTTCATTTTCAGGGCTTTTAAATTCTTTTAATACAAAGGCAAAATGTATTAAAAATAAATTGAGCCTATCTCCAAAACTATCTTGTTTATTGATAAAATCATCATAAAGAGATTTATTAGTAGTTAATCTTACTAAATTATTATAAAAATTTAAATAATCTGTTTTCATGAAAAAAATACTAATACTTATTTTGATATTTTTAGCAAGTTGTTCTTTAAATAAAGTTGTTAATCATCATGGTGTTCATAATCTGGAAAAAAAACAGAAAAATTTAAAGATCAATTATACAAATAAAAATGATATATATAAAATGATAGGACCACCTTCTACCAAAAGTTCTTTTGATAATGATGTGTATATTTACATTGAAAGAAAAACTACCGGAAGTAAATTAACAAAATTAGGTAAAAGAAAACTACTTATTAATGATGTTTTGGTTCTTGAAATAGATAACAAAGGTATTTTATTAAGTAAAAAATTTTATAATATTAATGACATGAATAAAATTAATTTTGAAGAAACTATAACTGGAATTGATTATTCAAAAAAATCTTTCATATTTAATTTTTTAAGTAGCTTGAGACAAAAAATTGATGATCCTCTTGGCAAAAAGAGGATCAAAAATTAATCTTAAATCTAACCTGCAATAACTGCTAATAAAAGTAGTGCAACAATGTTTGTTATTTTAATCATTGGATTTACAGCTGGTCCAGCAGTATCTTTGTATGGGTCTCCAACAGTATCACCTGTAACAGCAGCTTTATGAGCCTCTGAACCTTTACCACCATGATTTCCATCTTCAATAAACTTTTTAGCATTATCCCATGCACCACCACCTGCTGTCATGGATACTGCAACAAATAAACCAGTGATAATTACACCAAGTAACATCGCACCAACTGCGGCTAATGCTGCTACCTGACCACCAATAGTTAAAATTATAAAATAAAGTACCACTGGTGAAAGTACAGGAAGTAAAGATGGTATAATCATTTCTTTAATTGCTGCAACTGTCAAGAGATCAACCAATTTAGCGTAATCAGGCTTCTGTTTTCTTTTCATAATACCTGGGAATTTTTTAAATTGTCTTCTTACTTCAACTACTACAGCACCTCCTGCTCTACCAACTGCTTGCATACCCATAGAACCAAATAAATAAGGTAACATTCCACCAATTAATAAACCAACTACAACATAGGGGTTTGATAAATCAAAAGTAACAGTTATTCCCTCTAATTTTGAACCAGCTACACTTGAAAAATGCTTAATGTCCTCAACATATGCTGCAAATAAAACTAATGCACCAAGACCAGCGGAACCAATGGCATAACCTTTTGTTACTGCTTTAGTTGTGTTACCAACAGCATCTAAGGCATCAGTTGTTTTTCTAACTTTTTTATCAAGATTAGACATTTCAGCGATACCACCAGCATTATCAGTTACAGGTCCGTATGCATCCAAAGCAACAACCATTCCTGCTAAAGCAAGCATTGTTGTAACTGCTATAGCAATACCAAAAAGTCCAGCAATAAAATTAGTAGTTAAAATACCAGCAACAATAATTAAAGCTGGTATTGCTGTAGCCTCCATTGAAACAGCTAAACCTTGAATTACATTAGTACCATGACCTGTAGTAGAAGATGCGGCAACAGATTTAACAGGTCTGTAATTAGTGCCTGTATAATATTCTGTAATCCAGATCAATAAACCTGTTATTACTAACCCTATTATTCCACAATAATACAAACTCATTCCATTAAAAGTTTTATCATTAACTGAATACTCAGTTGTAAAACCAATTACATAATCAGTAACTGGGTACAAGATTGCTATTGAAGCAAGTGCAGAAACTACAAAACCTTTATAAAGTGCATTCATTACATTGTTGCTATTACCTAACTTTACAAAAAAAGTTCCTAAAATTGAAGTTATGATACATGCACCACCAATTGTAAGTGGATAAATCATCATGTTCATATCGCCTTGAAAGAAAATTGAAGACAAAACCATAGTAGCTACTATTGTAACAGCGTAAGTTTCAAATAAGTCAGCTGCCATACCTGCGCAATCACCTACATTATCACCAACATTGTCAGCAATAACTGCTGGGTTTCTTGGATCATCCTCTGGAATTCCTGCTTCTACTTTGCCAACTAAATCAGCACCTACGTCAGCACCTTTTGTGAATATACCTCCACCAAGTCTTGCAAAAATTGAAATTAGAGAAGCACCAAACCCTAATGCTACAAGAGCATTAACGATTTCTCTTTCATCAACATTAAATTTAATTAACAAATAATAGTAAACAGCTATAGCTAGAAGTGCTAATCCAGCCACCAACATTCCAGTTACAGCACCAGACTTAAATGCCACAGACAAACCTTGAGCAAGGCCTTTTCTTGATGCTTCAGCAGTTCTTACATTTGCTTCTACAGAAACTAACATACCAACATAACCAGCAATTCCTGATAATGCTGCACCTATTAAATAACCTAAACCAACTAATGGACTAAAAGCTATACTAACAATTACTAAAACCACTACACCTACAATAGATATAGTTTTATATTGTCTTGCAAGATAAGCTTTAGCTCCAATTTGAATCGCTGACGCAATATCTTTCATTTTAGTATTACCTGAACTTTGATTTAAAATATTTTTTCCAGTAAAAAATCCATAAACAATAGACAAGAAACCAGCTGCAATAGTGTATAATAATATAGTTTCGACTGTAGCGCTCATATAAACCTTAAAGTTGTTAGTTGTTAAATTTTAAGCCCGGACAATACAAAAAAAGCTAAAAAAGACAATAATTAACTTTTAAAATTGATGTGCATAACCTTTGTTTTTAATCACTATTTGCTTACCTTTTTGATCAGTTATAATTGATTTTTTATTATCAGAGATAATTTTACCAATCTTAGTAATTTTAATACCAAGATTTTTGGATGTATGACGAATGATTCTAGCTTTAATAGGACTTGCTGTAAAA
>CABYXD010000001.1 GCA_902522895.1 uncultured Pelagibacteraceae bacterium | reverse complement strand
ATTCCACATTGATCGATCACTTGGTGTTAAAAAAGTAAGAGCCGAACCTTCTTTACCAGCTCTCCCTGTTCTTCCTATTCTATGTATATAATCTTCAGGAACTTGAGGTAGATCATAATTAATTACATGTTGGATTAGGGGAATATCTAATCCACGGGCAGCAACATCCGTTGCTATTAAAATTCTACTATTTCCATTTCTAAATCCTGAAATAACTCTATCTCTTTTACTTTGTCTTAAATTTCCATGAATAGCATCCGCCTTATGACCATCATACTTTAATCTTTTAAAAATTTTATCAGCACCATGTTTGGTTTTTACAAAAACTAAAATTGATCCTCTTCTTTCAATAAGTTGATTAATTAGTTCATGATATTTTTTGTCTTGAGTAATTTCATGAGTTTCTTGTTTAATTTTTTCTATTGGGGTTGATAAAGAACCAACTGAAATTCTCTCAGGATTATTTAGATATTTTTGAGAAATTCTTAAAATATTATTAGGCAAAGTTGCTGAAAATAATAATGTCTGATGATCTTTTGGAATGAATTTTAAAATAAGTTCTATTTGAGGAGTAAAACCCATATCAAGCATTCGATCTGTTTCATCTAAAACTAAGTAATTAACTTTTGATAAATTTAAACTTTTTCTTTCTAAGTGATCATTAATTCTTCCAGGTGTTCCAACTATTATTCTTGCTTTTTTTTTAAGTTTTTTAAGTTGTTTTTGCATGCTCTCACCACCAATTAAAAGAGCGTTGCCTATACCAATTTCTCTTACATTTAATTTTAAAACTGTTTGCATCACTTGTGTTGCAAGTTCTCTCGTTGGACAAACAATTAATGCCATTGCTTGTTTGTCCTTAATTAATTTGTTTATCATTGGAATAGTAAAAGCTAAAGTTTTCCCAGTTCCTGTTTGTGCAGTTCCTAAGATATCTCTTCCTGTTAAACTAATTGGAATAGACTTGCTTTGGATAGGTGTTGGCGTTTTAAAATCAGCTAATTCTATTGATTTTTTGAGCTTATTTTCAATTTTTAAATCTATGAAATTCATTAAGTAAAGAAAGATATAATTATAAGTAATTTAGATGGATGCTTATATCTTTTTACAATAATAGCAAGAATACTTAATTTAATCGATATTGTTATTATCATAATTCTCAGTTAATATTGTTAAATATGCTCTCATATATATTGCCATTTATTGTTTTGATTTTAATTGTGGTTTTTATCCATGAATATGGACATTATTATTTTGCAAAACGTTATGGGGTAGGAGTTACGGATTTTTCAATAGGTTTTGGTAAAGAAATCTTTGGTTGGAATGATAAATCAGGTACTAGATGGAAGATTTGCTGGATTCCACTTGGTGGATATGTGAAATTTTTTGGAGACCGTAATGTATATTCACAAACTGATCGCAAAGAAATATTAGAAAAATACAGTGAGGAAGAACAACAAAAATTATTTACATTAAAACCATTGTATCAAAGATCTTTAATTGTTTTTGGTGGCCCTTTAGCTAATTTTTTATTAGCATTAGTTATCTTTTTTTCAATTTATACCTTTATTGGTAAAGATTTTACGCCAGCCGTGATTAATGAAGTTCAAAAAGATAGTCCTGCGATGGTAGGAGGTTTAAAAGAAGGTGATATTATTTTAGAAATTGATGGAAATAAAGTTCAAAGTATTATGGATGTATCAAAATTCATTACAATGTCCACAGACGATTTTATTGATTTTAAAGTTAAGCGTTCCTATGAGGAATTTTTATTAAAGATTAAGCCAAATATGGTTTTAAGTGAGGATAATTTAGGTAATTCAGTAAATAAAAGAATGGTTGGCATAAAACTTGGGGCATATAATAATGAAATAAACCATGTAAAACTTGGTCCTGCCCAATCATTATTGCATGCAATAAATGAGGTTTATTATGTTAGTGTTTCAAGTCTCAAATATATTGGTGGAATGATAGTTGGTAAAGCTGATACCTCTCAATTAGGAGGACCAATAAGAATTGCTAAAATTTCAGGACAAGTTGCAGATATAGGTTTGTTGGCATTTATTAGTATGATGGCTTACATCTCAATTAGTCTCGGCTTAGTAAACTTATTTCCGATCCCAATGTTAGACGGGGGACATTTAATGTTTTATGCATTTGAAAAAGTTTTAGGACAGCCTTTATCTCAAAAAACTCAAGAAGGTTTTTTTCGAATCGGAATGTTTCTTCTGATATCTTTAATGTTTTTTACAACTTTTAATGACCTAAAAGACCTAGGTTTATTCAAATAATTTAATTTAGTAAAATTCAAAAAAACTAGTAAAATCAAGGTTAATTTAATATAAATACAATATATTGTGTATAACTTTTTGAAAGATACTAAAAAAGTCTTGATTTATAAAGGTTATTTTGAAAAATAGAAAATAACCAAATAAACCGGAGCTAAAATGAACAAAAAACAATTAATTGTCAAACTTTCAGGTTCTTTAAACCTAAGTAAAGCAGATGCTGAAAGAACTTTTGACACTATAACCAACACTATTTTAGATGCTTTAAAAGGCGATGATTCAGTGAAAATTGCTGGATTTGGAACATATAAAGTAGCAAAAAGAAAAGCGAGAGTTGGAAGAAATCCTAGAACTGGTGAGCAAATTCAAATTGCAGCATCACAAAAGGTTAAATTTTTACCAGCAAAAGCTTTAAAAGAAGTATTTAATAAATAACACTTTTTAAACAGCCTTAATGTTTTTAAAATAAGCATTAAGGCTGTTTCTATATGCATATACTGCATAGCCCTTTTTCTTAATCAGCGTTAGTTTTCTAAAATTTTGAAAATATAACTCTCTTATAAAACAGGGAGGTCTTATGACTAAATTATTAAAAAAAATAAGTGCACCATTTATTAGTTTAATTTTTTTATTAAACATGAGTAGTGCAGGGATGGCAGAGACAACGGTTTCTGCTGAAGTAGGTTTTATATTTAATACCTTGCTATTTTTAATTTGTGGTTTCCTAGTAATGTTTATGGCTGCTGGGTTTGCAATGTTAGAATCAGGTATGGTTACATCAAAAAGTGTATCCGTTATCTGTGCAAAAAATATAGGTTTATTTTCAATTGCAGGAATTATGTTCTGGATGGTAGGATATAACTTAGCTTATGGTATTCCAGAAGGTGGTTATATAGGAAAATTCATACCATGGTCTGATGCAAGTGCAGTAGACACAGGTTATGCAGATGGTTCAGATTGGTATTTCCAAATGGTATTCTGTGCAACCACAGTTTCAATTGTATCTGGAACAATGGCAGAGAGAATTAAATTATGGCCGTTTTTCGTATTTGCCGCAATTCTTTCAGGAATTATTTATCCAATCGTAATGGGTTGGCAGTGGGGTGGAGGCTGGTTAGCAGAATTAGGTTTTTCTGATTTTGCTGGTTCAACCTTAGTACACTCAACTGGTGGAGCAGCTGCTTTAGCTGGTGCGATAATTATTGGTCCAAGGCTGGGAAGATTTACAAAGTCTGGTGCTCCAGCTCCACTTAAGCCATTTGCAGCATCGTCAATACCATTAGTTACAATTGGAGTATTTATTTTATGGCTAGGTTGGTTTGGTTTCAATGGTGGTTCACAACTAGCGATGGGAACTGCTGATGATGCAATCGCTGTATCAACTATTTTTATTAATACATTTTTAGCAGGTGCTGGTGGTGTAATGGGTGCTGCTACAATTACAAGATTACATTTTGGTAAAACAGATGTAATTCAAATGTTAAATGGATGTATTGGTGGATTAGTTGCAGTTACAGCTGAACCATTAGCTCCATCACCTTTTGCAGCTATCTTAATTGGTGCTGTAGGTGGTTTAATCGTAGTTTATGGTACAAAACTATTATTCTCATTAAAGATTGATGATGTGGTAGGTGCAATACCAGCACACTTATTTGCAGGAATTTGGGGAACATTAATTGTTCCAGCTACAAATTCTGGTGCAAATTTTAGTACTCAGTTAATTGGTGTATCAGCAGTAAATATATTTGTATTCATAGTAGCTTACATTGTGTTTAGTGCTATCAAAGCAACTATTGGCCTAAGGTTGAGTAAAGAAGGTGAAACCAAAGGTACCGATGTTACTGAAACAGGTGTAATTGCTTATGCAATACGTGACTAATTGTTAACAATAAAGAGATCCTTCGACCTCTTGTATATCTCCGCGATTACTCTCGAAGGATCTCTAAAAAAACTCTCTAGCGTTTAGTTTAAATTAGGCCCTTTATTAAGGGCCTTTTTAATATTTGCTTTCATCCCAAAGTTTTTTGTAGTCTATAAATGGAGACAAGCCATAACTAGAATTAACATTAGTTATATGTAAAGAAAGACTTTTTAATGGAGATAAACAAAATTCTTTTGTGTAGAGCTCATTCAAATATTTTTCAAAAGGCTCATGTCTATCTAAACAATTGTTATGAAAATTACTCCAATATTTATCTAATAAAGATTTTGTAGTCATAAATGTGCATAAAGATTGATTAATTGTTCTCCAATGTCTTTTATTTCCAATTAGAATGTTGGTTTTTTCATTGTTCATATAAAGATATGGATAATCTGCAGGACACATAAAAATATCTCTATTAACTTGTGAAGCTATTCTCTCATATGACGCTATCATTTCTTCCATCATTGGCTCAAAATGCAAATAATCATCTTCAACAAAGTATATTAAATCTTCCCCATTATCTTTACCTAACTCAAAAGATTGGAGTAGACTTGCTAAATTTGAAAAGGTTTGATGATTTTTTTGTTGCTTAATAATATTTTTATATTTTTCATGGTTTAATGAAATAATACTTATATCTAAATTATTTTCGTTTATTATTTTTTTAATCTTGTCTAAATTTTCAATTTTAGATTTATCATCAACAATCATTATCTTAAATTTAATAGTTTGATATTTTTTTGTGCAAAAAATAATTGATTTTATAAGTGAATTAAGAGCTCTTAATGAATATTCAATTTTTGGCTCCTCAAATAATCTTTTTTTATTTTGATCCCATATCTCTACATCAGTGTTAGTTCTAAATACAATAAGTACAGAATTAACTTTTTTTGTAATTTTTACTTCACCCAATGGTAAAATAATAGATTTTTCATTAATTAAAGAAAGATCTTCGTTTAAATCTTTTTTTAGAGTAGGTGAAACAAAATTATTTTGATCAATAATTTCATACCCCATTAGTTTTGCTAATTTTATAAAAAGTTTTTTCATTTTTTTATTTTACTTAATTTTTTGACTCATCTATTGCATATTCTAATCGATCTTGTCCCCAAAAAAGTTTATTATTTACTAAAAAGGTTGGAGCGCCAAAGATACCTAATTTAAATGCTTCGTTTGTTAAATCTTTAAGTTCATCCTTAATTTTTTGCTCTTTTATACCTTTTTCGAAGAAAGCAAAATTAATTTTACAATCGGATAAAATTTTTTGTATGTTTTTTTCTATTGAAATATCCAGGTTATCTTTCCAGTAAGCATCAAAACATAAATCAATAAATTTACTTTTTTTATTATCATCAATAATTAAAAATCCTCTCATTAAATATAAAGAATTAATGGGAAATTTTTCATTCCATTTAAATAGAATTTTATTTTTTTTTGAAATCAAAATACAATCATCTTTCATATTTTTCATTTTTCTTTCATTAAAAGCAGGAGGTGTAACTTCAGCTAAATTATGTAAGCCTCCTAGCAGAATAGCTTTATAATTAAAAATATTTCTTAGATTTAAATTGATTATCTTTTTATGAGCTAAATATGAATAAGGACTGATAAAATCAAAATAAAAATCTATATATTTATTCATATAGACTTAGGCTTTTTGCATAAAAAATTCTAATTATCCAATAAACAAATAAACCTATTGGTCCAATTAAATAGGTAATAATTAATGGCAAAGTTAAAAGAAATTTATTAATAACAAATTTTTGTGAGTCTTTTAAAATCCATCCACCTACAAATAAGTTTATAGACACAAAGTGGATCCAAAATAGCAATAAGTACAAGTCATCTTTAAATAGATCAGCAAGATTAGTTATTCCAAGATATAAATTGAAGTTACCTAAAAAATCATATGAGTTTAAATAAGATTGGTAGAGAACAAAGATGTAAGCAGCACTAAGTAAAAATATTGGAAATATAGAAGCTACCAAAAGATTACATAATCTAGATTGAGGAAAAAAAATAATTAACATCCAAAATGGCAATACCCCAATGTTCACCCATAAATAAAGCATTTCAATAGTAAAGTAATTATAAATTTGTTCGATCATTATAAAATATATTATATTAAATCTTATTATGATTCCTATAAGAAACAAAAAAAAATCATTACAGTTAACAGTTGAAGAAATGCGGAATTTTGCATTAGCTTATGTAGAAAAGTACGCACCATCAAAACAACAGCTTAAAACCTATCTTTTAAAAAAATATTTAAAAGTTTCAGTACCAAATGTAAAAAAACAGGATGTTACTAACTTGATAGATGTTGTTTTGTCAGATTTAGAGAAAAGTAAGTTTATAAATGATAAGTTTTATTCAGAAAGTAAAGCAAAAAGCATGATCCAAAGAGGCAACTCAATAAATAAAATCAGAAGCTATTTATTTGGAAAAGGAATCAATGATGAATTTATTAAAGAAACTGTAGAAAAAATTTATGATGAAAACTCAGATCAAGATTTTTTTTCAGCAATAAAGTTATGTAAAAAGAAAAGAATAGGCCCTGCTAGAACAGAGGATAACAGGCATTTATTTTATAAAAAGGATATATCTTTATTAGCCAGAAATGGTTTTGATTTTGAAACATCAAAAAAAATAATGGATATAGAAAAAGATGATTATTTAAAAATTGTAAATTTACTTTGATTTTTTTTTTTCATCTTTAACTAAATCATCAATCCTCTTTCTAATATAATTTCTTACAAAAACAAATATTAGTAGTCCAAAAATAGAAACAGAAACAATAATTATTAATATTATTCTTAATTGATCATCCATCAGATAAATTTTTACTTTTTAAAATTAAACTTGGATTTTTAAAATCTTTTTTTCCATATAAAATTTCATTATTTTGAAAATCTGTTATTGAACCTCCAGAATGTTTTAATATAGCATGGCCAGCAGCTATATCCCATTCATATGCTCTAGGTTCAGCAACATAACCATCATATTCTCCAGAAGCAACAACACAAAATTTTAAAGAGCTTTTCATTTTAGTATATTTTCTTACATTCAATTTTTTATGAATTTCAACAATGTCGGGTTTTATTTTATTTGAATAAGAAACAAATTTAATTTGATTTTTATCAAAATTTTTAGACCCCTCTAGTTTTGTTATTTTTTTATTAGTTTTTTCATATGCTTGACTTTCACCAAACGAAAAAAATAATCTTTTTTTAGCTGGGGCATATATTATTCCAGCAACTGGTTTTCTGTTTATTATCAAGCCTGCATTAATAGTAAATTCATCGAGATTATTTATGTAATCGTAAGTTCCATCGATTGGATCCACTAACCAAAAATTTTTAAGATCTTTTGCAGATTTATTTTCAGATGTTTCTTCAGAAACTATTGGAATCTCTGGTGTTAATTCTTTTAATTTTTTAGTTATGATTTTGTTTACTTCTAAATCTCCATTGCTAACTGGAGTGTTGTCAGATTTTATTTCCTTAGTAAGGCCAAATTTTCTTAAATTAATTGATATCTCACCGGCACTTAAGAATGTTTCGATTAAATTTTCTATACTTTTTTTAATATCAATTTCTTTCATACAACTTTCTTTAACTCAATATTTTTTGAATTAATTACCTTTTTGCCAGCATTCTCAAAATTAACTGTGATTTTTTCTTTAATTATTGATTGAACTTGTCCAATACCCCAATCTTTATTTGATGGATTATAAACTTTATCACCAGGCTCAAAATCTAATATCATTTATTTAACTTATAATAGAAATAAGTATAAATACCAGTTAATGAACAAAGACTTAAATTCTATAGGGTTACCCAAAAAACCATCTGAGACAACTGTTGTTGTTGCAATGTCTGGAGGTGTAGATTCTTCAACTGTCGCAGGTATGATGAAAAAAGATGGATATAATGTGATTGGAATTACTTTAAAACTTTATAATGATGGGAAAGAAGTTGCTACTTCAAAACAATGTTGTTCTGGGCAAGATATTATGGATGCAAAAAGAGTTGCTCATAAACTTGGAATTAAACATAAAATTTTATATTACCAAGATAAATTTAAACAAGGTGTAATTGATAATTTTGTAGATAGTTATCTTAAAGGAGAAACTCCAATACCTTGTATACAGTGCAATCAAACTGTAAAATTTAAAGATTTATTTGAAGTGTCTAAAGAACTTAAGGCAGATGCTTTAATTACAGGACATTACGTAAAAAGTATTACATCTGGTCTGGAAACCAACATGTATAGAGCAATTGATGAAAATCGTGATCAGAGTTATTTTTTATTTAATACAACAAGAGAACAATTAAATTATTTAAGATTTCCATTAGGAGGAATGCTTAAAGATGAAACAAGATCTATAGCAAAGAAATTAGATTTAAATGTAGCAGATAAACCTGACAGTCAGGATATATGTTTTGTACCAAATGGAGACTATGCTTCAGTTATTAGAAAATTTAAGCCAGATTCATTCCAAAAAGGAAATATAAAAGATTTAGAAGGAAAAGTTATTGGTGTTCATGATGGAATAATAAATTTTACAATAGGTCAAAGAAAAGGAATTAAAGTTTCAGATATAGATCCATTGTATGTTCTCAAAATTAATTCTGATAAAAATGAAATTATAGTAGGCCCTAGAGAAAATCTTGGTAGAAAAAATATAAATATAAATAAACTTAATTTATTAGTAGATGAAAAAGATTTAAATAAAGATATTTTGGTTAAAGTAAGATCCACAGGAAAATTACTTAATGCTAGAATAAATTTAAAGGTAAATAACTCAGCTGAAGTTAATTTAAAAGAACCTGAAGATGGAATTTCTCCAGGCCAAGCCTGTGTGTTTTATGATCTAGATCAAAAGGGCTATAAGGTTTTGGGTGGTGGATGGATATATAATTAATTTTTGTTTTTAAAATTATCTGAAAACACATCATGAATTATAGAAGGATCACTTATCTCCTTATAATTTGAATTTTTGGATCTTGATGCATAAATTGATGATAATGCACTATTTTCATTAGAGTTAATTCTAGAGCCGTGATCAGACAATATTGTTAAATCTATTTTATCTAAATATTGATTTTTTTGTAAATCAAATAAAAATTTTTCTAAAAAAAATATTACACAATTTCTTTCAATATTATGTTGTGCAATATGCATGTCTTGTGAATAACGATGGTTATTTAAGGATAATTTTCCATCGTAATTACAACTTTTGTTAAATCCATAAGGTTTATGTGGAATAAGGGTGTGTACAAAAATTAAATCAAAATTATTAGAATAAATATCGTTCTTTATATCTTCAAAAAGGTTATTAATTTTTATTTTTTCACCCTCAGGATCCAATATACTGTCTATTATTCTCAGCTCTCTCAAAGCTCTCCAAGTAAACGTAGATAAAATTGAACCATTTAATTTCCAAATAGATACAATTTTATTCAAAAAGTTATTTTTATAACCTTCAATGTATTTCGATTTATTAAATGGATTATATGATTGACACTTATAAACTGATGTAGATTTGCAATAATCTAAATACATATTTTGAAAGACACTTATTTGTTTGTACTTTTTAAAAAATAGATTTTTACTTAATTCAAATTTAGTAAAATAACTTTTAGAATTTTTTACATATTTATGCCTAATATCCTTATCTTTAGAAAAATTTAATAAATTAGGAATTGAGGTACGCGTTTCCTTAGAAAAAGATTTTATATCACTATAAAATACAAAATTATATTGTTTTAGTAATTCTCTAAAATTCTGATTAAAATTTTGACCATCTTTTGTAGTGCTTGACAAACTATTAAAACCTGACATTTCATCAAAAATAATAATAAGATCAGCATCAAGATATTGTGAATTTAAATTTTTTTCGAATTGTATAATATTTTTATGAGATTTAGTTTTATCAAAAATATTAAAAATAAAAATTGTTATCAAAAATACTAAAAAAATATTTTTAATTTTACCTTTGCTTGATTGAATTATTAATAAAATAATTAAAAATATAATTATTAAAAAAATTAAAACTGGAAAATAAATCTTTTTAAAATAGGAAAAAATGATCGTACTGTTTGGTTCAATTAGTCCACTCCATAAACCTAAATTATTATCGATACCCAACAATAAAATTAAAGCAATGCTAAAATTTATCAAAATTTCATTTTTTTTAAATAAATGATAATAAAAATTAATTATTATCATTAATGGTAAAAGAAAAATTAATATTGATAATAAAATTTCATTAAAACTAAAATTTGATCTCAAAGCAAAAACAGGAAAAAAACTACAAAATAATAAAAAATTAATTCTTAACAAATTTGTCATTATTTTTTAAAAAAATTATGAAATGAATCTATACTTTTAATAAAATCCACTACGTCTTTTTTTTGTTGAATATTTTTTTTAAAAAAGTTTTAACTTTATTCCAATAAAAAATAATATAGGAAGCAGTTGCCGCTATTGCTCCTAAAAGTGCTTGTAAAATTATACTTCCAGTACCTGGATCTAAATATGCGTGAGCATTATTTACCAAGAATATAAAATAAATATAAAAAACTAAAATTAAACTTTTCATACTAGTATTTATAATGATATTTATTATATTTCATATAATTAATAAAAATTTTTTATTAATTTTTCTTCCACATTAAAAATGTAAGTAAATAAAATGAAATTACACCTACAAAGTAATCCCATTCTAAAGCATGTTTAAAAAATTTAAGGTTAAAACCAAAAAAATCATTTCCTGGAAGACTTATAATTGGAATACTTAAAACTGCTACTAAAATCAAAATACTCACTAAATAAACTTTTAAAATTAAATATCTTTTATTTATATATTTAGAAATTTTATCTCTAAACGAATACAATGTGCTAACAAGATATGCTTGAGCAACAATTTCAAACACTATAAACATTAACATGATTATTCTTCTAAATAGTTTGTAAAAATCATTATCAAATTTAATTCCTAAAAAAATTGAATGGATTGTTAAAGCAATAGCTGAGGCAATTCCGAAATATAATATTTTATTAATATTTTTATGATTTTTATCAAAAAATAAAATTATACTTTTATTATACAACCAATATTTAATTAAAAGAAATGATGTTAGAAACATAGCAGGCTTAAATACTAGCCATGATGGATAGGGTCTCGCCGTTCTACTGATAGAAGCTCCACCATCAAAATATGGAATTGTATTATGAATAATATCTTCTTGATTTGGAAAAAGCCCTTGAAATTGTGTAATTAATATTAGGCATGTGTTAACCGCAATAAACGGCACGATAAAAATCCATATACTAATGGATTTAACCTTATTGATTTCGTCCATTTAAAAGTTATTTCTTCTTATTTTTTCTTTTTGCTCTTCTTTTTTTAGAGCCCTGTTTTCTTCGGCCTCTATGTTTTTTTGGGTAACCCATCTTATCCTTTAGTTATAATTTAATTGAAATTATGGCTTGGATATAGCATTGTCTTTTAAAGTTATCAATTTTTTTATGTCAAAATCTTTTAAAACATTTTTAAAACATACAGCAAAAGACTTTCATAATCAGTCTGTTAATCCTCCAGTTGTTAGGGCATCAACTATTATTTTTAAGTCAATGCATGATATAAGAAAGACTCAAAAGAAAGCTCAAAAAAATCCAATAGGCGGGCATTATGATTATGGAAGACAAGGAACTTCAACAACTTACATATTGCAAAAAATACTTACTAAGCTTGAAGAAAGTTATCATGTTTTTACAACACCCACTGGTTTTGGTGCTGTTTTTTTAGCAATATTTAGTGTCACACGTCCAGGGGATGAAATCATAGTTGCAGATCCAGTCTATAGCCCAACAAGATTGTTAACAGAAAAATTTTTAAAAGAATTTGATATAAAAACAATTTTTTATAATCCAAGAGATTTAGAAACGTTAAGAAAAAATATTACAAAAAAAACAAAATTAATATTTGTTGAAAACCCTGGAAGCAATACATTTGATTTTCAAGATCTTGGGAAAATTCTTTCTATTGCAAAGAAAAATAAAATTTTTACTGCAATCGATAATACATGGGGAACTCCATACTTTTTAAAACCAATAAAACTAGGCTTTGACATGTCTATTGTGTCAGCAACCAAATATTATTCTGGTCATTCAGATGTTATGGGTGGAAGTTTAGCAGTTAGTAAAAGAGTTTTTCAAAAAGTTTATAATGCTGAGAGAATTACAGGTTTAAGATTAGGACCTGATGATGCTTATTTAATTACACGTGGATTACGAACTCTTGACGTTAGGTTAGATCGTCATAGAGAAAATGCAAAAAAAGTTGCTACTTTTTTATCAAAAAATAAGAAATTTAAATTGTTATATCCTTTTAAAAAGAATTCTGAAAATTTTAGAATGTGGAAAAAATATTACTCAGGTGCTTCAGGTTTAATGGGTTTAAAAATAAAATCAAAAAACATTAATTCTGTTAGAAAATTTGTTAATTCACTTAATCTTTTTGGATATGGTTATAGCTGGGGAGGGTTTGAAAGTTTAGCATTACACCAAGAATTTAGAGAAACAGGAAGCAGAAAATATTTAGATTTAGCAAAGGATGAACATCTTGTCAGATTACATATAGGTCTTGAGGACCCAAATGACTTAATTGCAGATATAAGACAAGCAATAAGACATTTAAAATGACCTCAGAAAATTTTTTTAAATCCAAAACTGCAATAGTAACTTTGTTTGCTGCATGCTTTGTTGTTTTAATTTCACTTGGAGTAAGACAAGTTTTTGGATTATTTTTTATAGATTTTAATGAAAGTTTGAATATTAGTAATACTGCATTTGGTTTTGCTATAGGTATTCAAATGTTAATGTGGGGCATTACAGGTCCAATTTTTGGAGCAGTTGCAGATCGATATGGTGGCCATGTTGCAATAATTTCTGCATTTATATTTTATACTCTTGGTATCTATTTTCTTTATACTGGCCCGAATACTGGTATTTTTTTTCAAATCCATATGGGTTTATTAATAGGCATTGGGTTAGGTGGCACAGCCATAAGTATTCCCATGTCAGTTGTTGGAAAGCATTTTCCACTATCAACAAGAACAATTGCAATGAGTTTTGTAACAGCTGTTGGATCTTTTGGATATTTTCTCTCTCCGATTTTTACAAATTATTCACTATCTCAATTTGGTTGGAATTATACCTTATTCATTTTTTTACTATTTTTATTCACAGGCTTGTTTGCAGCATATTTTGTTAGATCACCATCTAAAGCTGAGAGCGTAGAACAAATATCAAAACAAACATTTAAAGAAGCTCTTTCTGAAGCATTTAAAACTAAAAGCTATATATTATTAGTGTCTGGTTTTTTTGTATGTGGTTTTCATATTACTTTGGTTGGAACACATGTTCCAAAATACGTGATAGATAGAGGCCTTGAGGATTGGACTGCAGCTGCAATATTATCATTAATTGGTTTATTTAATATATTTGGTTCATTATTGAGTGGATATCTCTCAGTTAAAATGAGTAAGAAAATTATCCTCAGTGCAATTTACTTTTTAAGAGGTATATCAATAATTTTATTTATATTCACACCAGCAAGTAATTTGAGTGCATTTATATTTGGAGCAAGTTTCGGTTTTTTATGGCTTTCAACAGTACCGGCTACAAGCGGAATTGTAGCACATTTATTCGGAACAAAATATTTAGGTCTTTTATATGGAATTGTTTTTCTAAGTCATCAAATAGGATCATTTTTTGGCGCATATCTAGGAGGCCTGTTTCACGATCTTTACGGGTCGTATGATTATGCGTGGTATTTAGCAATTGCTTTATCTGTATTCGCAGCAATAATACACTTACCAATTAAGGAAGAACCAGTTTTAAGACTTAAAACAGAATAAATTGAGTAAACAAAATCAATTAGCGGACCTTCATCATTCAGGTAAGCCTTATATTATTTATAAATCTCAAAAGGGATTTAATCTTTATACAAATTTTTCAAAAAAAATTATCTTGAATAATAGAAATGTTAAAAATTTTCTGAGTAAAAAATATAAAGGAAAATCAAAAAAAACTGATTTATTTATTGGCTTCTTAGGTTATGAGATATTAAATAATTTGATTAACATTAAAATACCTAAGCAAAAAAATATTAATTTTCCTAAAGGTATTTTTTATAAACCTGAAAAAATAATTGAGCTTAGTAATAAACTTGAGTATCAAAAAAAAAATAGTTATAAAAAAAGTAATTTTAAGATTAATATCAATAAAAACGCTTATGCAAAAATTTTTGCTAGCTTTCAAAAAAGAATTAAACGTGGTGAAACATATCAAATTAAGATTTGCACTAAGTATAAAACAAGATCAAAAATTAATCCTTTAGATTTCTTTTGCAGATTATCTAAGACAAACTTAGCACCAGAAGCTTTTATGATTAGAGATAAAAATTACTCTGTTATTAGCTGTTCTCCAGAAAATCTGATAACTAAAAAAGGTTCTGTAATAACTTCAAAACCTATAGCTGGAACAGTAAAAAAAATAAGAAGTATGAATAAAGTAAAAGCTCTAAATTATTTTAGAAAAAACCTAAAGGAAACAAAAGAGCACAACATGATTGTTGATATGGAAAGAAATGATTTATCTCGAATATGTAAGGTTGGATCGGTTAAATTATCAAAAACTAAAGTTGTTGAAGAGTATAAAGATCTTTTTCATTATGTAAGCTTGATTAAAGGTAAACTTAAGAAAAATATTAATAATATTGATATTATTAAAGCTATGATGCCAGGAGGATCTGTAATTGGATGTCCAAAAATTAATACTCTCAATCTTTTAAATAAGCAGGAAAAAGAAAATAGAAATATTTATACAGGTAGTTTTGGATACATAAAATTTAATGGAGACATGAGATTTAATATTATTATTAGATCAATTTTAAATTTTAAAAATATTTCAGAAATTTCAGTAGCTTCAGGTGTAGTTGTTGATAGTAACGCCAAACATGAATTTAATGAAAATTATATCAAAGCAAAAGCATTAATTGACCTTTTTAAATGATTTACATAATTGACCATAACGACTCATTCACTCATAATGTTGTACATCAACTCTCACTATATGATAAAGTTGAGTGTGATAATTATAACGAAGTAAATAGAAATAAACTTGAAAAAGCCTCTACAATTATCTTTTCTCCTGGACCAGGAAACCCAAAAAATTATCCGTTAACATCAAAAATTTATAAAAATTTTAAAGGAAAAAAGAAGATTATTGGTATTTGTTTAGGTTTTCAGCAAATTTTATTTTGTGAAGGAGCTAAAATAGTTGAGCAAAAAAAAATTTATCATGGGTTTCAATCAAATATTAAAGTTATAAATAATAAGTCTTTATTTAAAAAAGGTAAAAAATTCAAAGTAGGTCGTTACCATTCTTTAAAATTAAAAGAACCTTTTAAAATTAAAGATTTTGAGATAACTATGAGATGTTTAGAATCAAAAGTGGCAATGGCTTTTGAAAACAACAAAGATAAAATTTATGGATTTCAATTTCACCCAGAGTCATTTTTAACTAACAATGGTAACTTACTTATTAAAAAGATCTTATCGACTTAAAGATTTAGAAGAAATAGATTTTAATGATTTATGGGAAAACCATGGCATTTTCACAACAATGTGGATTTTTGGTAAACCACCAAAGATTTTATTTTTTGATAGTCATATTAAAAATTTAATTAAGTCACTTCAAATATTTGGAATTAAAAAAAGATTTCTTAAAAAAAATATACTTGAAATTATTAATAAAAATCTAACCACAAAAAAAAAATATAACCATTTACTCAGAATTGCTGTAAACAAAAAAATTATTTCTATATCATTCAGAAAAAGAATACGTCCAAAATTAGATTTTAATTTAAAACTTGTAAATTTAAAACGTGAAAAACCTCAACATAAAAATTTAAAATATAAAAAAATTTTATCACATTTAAAAAAAATGGATAATTCTAAATCAGATATTGCTCTTATTAGTAACAAAAAAGTTTTAGAGACTGGGACCTCTAATCTTTTATTTATT
Source organism: uncultured Pelagibacteraceae bacterium (assembly GCA_902522895.1). Lineage (GTDB taxonomy): Bacteria > Pseudomonadota > Alphaproteobacteria > Pelagibacterales > Pelagibacteraceae > Pelagibacter. Next base: position 60,766 of record CABYXD010000001.1, on the reverse strand, counting down.
AAAAATAAAAAAGTATATTCACCAAAAAAAGATTATTATGAAGGAAATACTTATAAATTTTTTAATTCAAAATTTAAAAAAATATTTAAAAAAGATATTTTACTTAAAGAATTACATAATTATGATGAAATCTTATTAATTGGTTCTGGCAAGGGAGTTGTAACGGTAAAAACTATAAAAGAAATTGGTTGGAAAAGAAAAAAATTGAATCAATATCAAATATTTTCAAAATATTATCGTTCAGCAATTATCAAATGTAATCATCATAGATTTTAACAATATGAATAATCCAAATAACCCATGTTTATTTTGTAACATCAAACAAAGTGGAAGTGTTTATGAAAATGATCTTGCCTATGCAAGTTATGACTCTTATCCTGTATCAAAATATCATTGTCTAATAATTCCTAAAAGACATATCAAAGATTATTTTGATTTATCAAATGAGGAATTAATTGCATGTAATAAACTTATTAAAATAATTAAGAATGAAATTATTGATAAAGATAAAAAAGTAAAAGGTTTTAATTTAGGTACAAATATTGGTAAAATATCTGGTCAGTCTATTTTGCATTGCCATTTTCATTTGATTCCTCGTAGAGAAGGAGACGTTGAGAATCCCCAAGGTGGTGTTAGGTCTGTAATCCCTCAAAATCAGCATTATAAACGTTAAATGTAAATCAGTGGTTGTTATTAAGGTCATATTGACTAATTGATAAGGTTGAATTATGAAAATAACTAGATTAGAAAACAATAAAATTAATTCAATATAATTTAACTTAAGGGTAGAATGTTAAATAATAATCCATTTTCTTTATTAGCTGAAACGGTTCCACCATTTGCAATGCAGAGCTTTATAATTGCTATGATTGTATTGATTGCACTTGGAACAATTATTCAAATGATACATCACAAAAATATTACGTATTTTTTTAATAATGCTAAGAAAGCTAAACTCCAAGCGACAAGAGAAATAGGTGTTACAGAGAAAGTTTCTATAATAGCTAAAACAACAGTTGTTGATATTGGTACTACTTCAGAGCTCGGATTTGGAAAAAGAAGACTTTCGCATGTACTTGGAATGTATGGAACAATTATATTTTGGTTGTCATCTGCTGTTTTAGTATTTTGCTATACTGGTTCTGATAAATCTTCATCATCAATGTGGTCAATGCTATGGCATGTTGGTGCAATTTTAACATGTATTGGTGGGTATTGGTTTTGGTTTTTCTTAAGAGTTGATGTTTCAGCAGAAGCTCATCCTTGGTATAGAATTATTAAAGCAGACTTATTTGTTTTAGCCTTATTAGCATGTTCAACTTTTGGGTTAGCATGGTCTTACACGCAGTTTAACGGACAATCTGGTCTTTCATTTTTATTTTTAACTTTATTTGTGGCTTCAAATCTAATTTTATTTGGTGGTGTTTATTGGTCTAAATTTGCTCATATGTTTTATAAACCTGGAGCAGCAATACAAAAAAATTTAGCTGAAGCTGATGGATCGAGAGATAATCTTCCTCCACCAGCGGATGCACCTGAGCAATTTGGCCTAGGTATAAAAAGAGAAGAGCCAAAACACTATTAATATGTTAACTAGAAAAGGAAATAATTAAATTATGTCAACTTTTGTATACATGACTAGATGTGATGGTTGCGGCCATTGTGTTGATATTTGTCCATCAGATATTATGCACATAGATGAAAATATTAGACGAGCAAAAAATATTGAACCTAATTTTTGTTGGGAGTGTTACTCGTGTGTCAAAGCTTGTCCAAATCATGCAATTGATGTTAGAGGTTATGCCGATTTTGCTCCAATGGGTCATAGCGTGAGAGTAAGAAGAGAAGAAGAAAAAGGGACAATCTCATGGAAAATAAAATTTAGAAATGGAACTACTAAAGATTTTGTTTCTCCAATTACAACTAAACCATGGGGAAAATTTATTCCTAAATTAGCTGATGGTGAAAAAATTAAACAAGGTGAGCTAAGCTCACAAAGATTATACCTAGAGCCTGAAGGTTTAAATATAGATGGTGAACTTCCGTCAGTACCAAAAAATTCATTTAAAAAAGGGGTTTATTATTAATGGCAAAACATAAAACTCATTATGAAGATTGTGATGTTTTAGTAGTTGGTGGTGGTATGGCTGGCACTGGTGCTACCTTTGAAGCTAGACACTGGGGAAGAGACATGAAAATTATTTGTGTTGAAAAAGCCAATATTGATAGAAGTGGAGCAGTTGCACAAGGCCTTTATGCAATAAACTGTTACATGGGAATGCAATGGGGTGAAAATCAACCAGAAGACCATGTTAGATATGCAAGAAATGATTTAATGGGAATGGTTAGAGAGGATTTAGGTTATGACATGGCTCGTCATGTAGACTCAACAGTTCATATGTTTGATGAATGGGGTCTTCCAATGATGAAAAATGAAGAAACTGGCAGATACTTAAGAGAAGGCAAATGGCAAATAATGATTCATGGCGAAAGTTATAAGCCGATAGTTGCTGAAGCTGCGAAAAAATCTGCAGATAAGATTTACAATAGAATTATGATTACTCATCTTTTAATGGATGAAGCTAAAGAAAATAGAGTAGGTGGTGCTGTTGGGTTTAACATGAGAACAGGAGATTTTCATGTATTTAGAGCTAAAGCTGTAATTGTTGCAGCAGGGGGTGCTTCACATATATTTAAACCAAGAGCCGTTGGTGAAGGAATGGGAAGAACTTGGTATGCGCCTTGGAGTAATGGTTCTGCTTACGCTTTACCCATTGCTGCTGGAGCAAAGATGACACAAATGGAAAATAGAATTGTGTTATGTAGATTTAAAGATGGATATGGGCCAGTCGGTGCTTATTTCTTACATCTAAAAACTTATACTCAAAACGCAAATGGTGAAAACTACGAGAAGAAATGGTATGATCAAACCAAAGAATTAGTTGGTGAATATATTGATCATCACCCAACTCCAACTTGTTTAAGAAATCATGCTTTTATTCAAGAAACTATGGCTGGTGGCGGACCAATCCATATGGTCACAACAGAAGCTTTCCAAGATCCACATTTAGAAACTGTTGGTTGGGAAAATTTTTTAGGAATGACTGTAGGTCAAGCAGTTGTTTGGGCATCTCAAAACATAGATCCAAAATATACAAATCCAGAATTAACAACATCTGAACCCTACGTAATGGGCTCTCATGCAACATGTTCAGGAGCTTGGGTAAGCGGTCCAGAAGATTTATCTCCACCAGAATATTTTTGGGGATACAATAGAATGCTTACAATTGACGGATTATTTGGAGCAGGTGATACAGTGGGTGGAAGTGCACACAAATTTTCCTCTGGTTCATTTACTGAAGGTAGATTAGCAGCAAAAGCTGCTGTTAAATATATTGAAGACCAAAAAGCAGATGGAATTAATATAACGGATAAACAATGTGAAGATTTTAAAACAAAAATCTACAAACCACTTGAGAACTACACAGTTGCTCAAAACGAAATAACTGGAGGAACCGTTTCACCCAGTTATATTTCTCCAATTCAAGGTCTACAAAGATTGCAGAGAATTATGGATGAATATGTTGGTGGAATAGCAAATAATTACATGACTAATGCTAATATGCTAAAACGTGGTTTAGAACTTTTAGCATGGCTAGAGGAAGATCTTGAAAACGTTGGTGCTGAGGATTATCACCAACTTATGAGAGCTTGGGAACTTAAACATAGGGCTCTTACTTCTCAATGTGTAACGGAACACACTATGTTTAGAGAAGAAACAAGGTGGCCTGGATATTATTATAGAGGTGACTTTATGAAACTAGATGATGATAATTGGCATTGCTTAACAGTTTCAAGAAGAGATCCTAAGACCGGTAAGTTTACAATGGAAAAAGTGCCCGTTTATCATATCGTTGATGAAAAAGAGAAGAAAAAAGCTTCTTAACCAAATCAAATAAGAGTAATAAACATCTATGGATTTGTTATCTAAATCAGACAAGGAAATATTTGAGATTGGAAAACCATTTTGGGAAAATTTGGTTAGATCGTCTAATCTTAAAGATTATGGTGGATTTACAAGAGACTTTTCTACTCAAATGCTTTTTGGAGCTAATGAAGTAGAACTAGGAAAACAGTGGGCCAATAATAAGTTAATTACTAATTTGAAGGAAATTTACGTTCCTTTTGGGACCTTGAGAAGAGGAGAACATATAACGGTTCTAATTAAAGTAACCAATAAAGAAATACCAGGAGAATTCTTAGGTAGATTAGTCTTGGGAGTAGAGGATGGGGTGGTCAAAGTATTTGGAGCAACAATTTACTGATTAAAAAAATTAGTTTTAATCAATTAAAGTTTGACATTTTTTTTACTGGGTGTATTCACGATTTACATGCCAGAAATAATTAAAAAACTTCCATTAGAAATAAAAAAGAACAAATTAAAAACAGGTATTGCAGTTGCACTTTCAGCTTATTGGGGGGTAATTATTATTGGTACTTTAGTTAACTTTAATTAAAACAAATGATAATTATAACCGGTTCAACAGGGTTAATTGGTTCATCTACCTCAGAATATTTTTTAAAAAAAAAACATAAAGTAATCGGAATTGATAATAATTTAAGATCATATTTCTTCGGAAAAACTGCTTCAAACTTGTGGAAAGAAAAAAAACTAAAAAAGAATAAATTATATAAACATTACAGAACTGATATAAGAAATAAATCAGCTATATTTGAAATTTTTAAAAAATTTTCAAAAAAAATTAAAGCTGTAATTCATACTGCTGCTCAACCATCACATGATTGGGCTGTAAAGGAACCTTTTACAGATTTTCATGTTAATGCTACTGGAACTTTAAATTTATTAGAAGCTTTTAAAAAATACTGCCCAAATGCATCTTTTGTATTTACTTCAACAAATAAAGTTTATGGTGATACACCAAATTTTTTGCCACTAAACGAAAAAAAATTAAGATATGAAATCAATAAAAATCATCAATATTATAAGAAGGGTATTGATGAAAAAATGTCAATAGATCATACAAAACATTCACTATTTGGAGCTTCGAAAACTTCAGCAGATATTTTAGTTCAAGAATATGGTAAATACTTCAACTTAAAAACTGCGTGCTTCAGAGGGGGCTGTCTTACTGGCGAAAATCATACAGGAGCAGAATTACATGGGTTTTTATCTTTTTTAGTTAAATCAATAATTAATAATAAAAAATATTTTGTATTTGGATACAAAGGAAAACAAGTAAGAGATAATATACATAGCTTGGATGTTGTAAGAGCTTTTGATCAATTTATAAAAAAACCAAAAAGAGGTGCAAACGTTTATAATTTAGGAGGTGGAAGAGAAAATAGTTGTTCAATACTAGAGGCGATTGAACTAATAGAAAAAATTAGTAACAAAAAGAGTAGGTATGAAATATTAAAAAAGAATCGTATAGGGGATCATATTTGGTGGATTTCGAATAATTCTAAATTTAAGAAAGATTTTCCAAACTGGAAAATTCAAATATCATTAAAGGAGTCTCTAGAACAGATGATTAAATTTGAATTAAGTAAAAAATATAAATAGCAGTAGTTCTAATATTGATATTAGCACATAAGATGTATACATATTAATCTAATGTTTTTTCATTATTTAATTTATTTTAAAAATTTATTACAAAAAATATGAAAATATTTGTAACTGGATCTTCAGGATTTATCGGTTTTCATCTTTCAAAAAAACTTTTAGACAATGGTCATAGTATTCATGGGTTTGATTCAATGAATAATTATTATGATATAAAATTAAAAAATGCCAGATATAGAATTTTAAAAAAATATGAAAAATTTTTTTTCACAAAAGGAAAGCTTGAAAATCATAAGAAATTAAGCAATGCGATTTTAAGATTTAAACCTAAAGTTATAATTCATTTAGCGGCTCAAGCAGGAGTTCGATATAGCATTAAAAAGCCAAAAGTATATTTAGACTCAAATATTACAGGGACACACAATATTATAGAGCTAGCAAAAAAGGTTAATGTTAAACATTTGTTAATTGCCTCAAGTTCATCTGTTTATGGCGCTAATAGTAAACTACCTTTTAAAGAGGTTGATAAAACTGAAACACAATTAAGTATATACGCAGCTACGAAGAAATCGACTGAAAGCATAGCACATTCATATTCAAGTTTATGGAAAATACCAATTACAATGTTAAGATTATTTACTGTTTATGGTCCTTGGGGCAGACCAGATATGGCTTTATTTAAATTTACCAAAGGAATAATTAATAAAAAAAAGATAGATATTTACAATCATGGGAAAATGTATCGTGATTTTACCTATATTGATGATGTTGTAGACGCTATTACAATGCTTATAAACAAAGCTCCTAGTTTGAAACAATTGGGAAAAATTAAAGATGATAGTCTTACTTATGCAGCACCGTTTAGAACGATAAATATTGGTAATACTAAGAAGGTTTATCTTTTAGAATTTATTAAAATTTTAGAGAAAGAACTTGGACTTAAAGCTTTTAAAAATTTTATGCCAATCCAAAAAGGAGATGTAAAAGCTACATTATCTAGTACAACACTGTTAAAAAAATTAACTGGATATAACTCAAGAACAAATTTTAAAACAGGAATTAAAAATTTTTTAAAATGGTATTTAAGTTATTATAAAAAAAGAAAAAATTTTTATTAATTTAATTAATAGTCTTCTCCCATTTTAAAGCACTTTTTAAAATTTTTACTAAGTTATTATTTTTAGGCTTCCACTTTAAAATTTTTTTTATCTTTTTGACATCAGCATAAACATTAGCAACATCCCCAGGTCTTTTTTTTGTGAAATTAATAATTATTTTTTTGTTAATTTTTCTAAAAATATTAACAATATCCATAACCGAATATCCTTTACCATATCCACAATTAAGTATTACTGATTTTGACTTAGTATCTATATATTTTAAAGATTTGATATGAGCATCAACTAAATCTGAGATATGAATATAATCTCTTATACAAGTCCCATCCTTTGTATCGTAGTCTCTTCCATAAATAGAGATTTTTGGTTTTTTTTTAAGAGATTGTATTGCTAAGTTTTTAAATAAATGACCATAAGATTTTTGTATTTCACCTATTTTATTTGAATCACTGGCACCGGCTACATTAAAATATCTTAAGATTGCATATTTATACTTATATTTTTTTGAATACTTCTTGATTAATTGTTCACCCTTGTATTTCGTATAAGCGTAGTATCCTTGTGGATTCGGTTTTCTTTTTTCACTAACAGAACCATTAACACTTCCATATATTGAGCAAGAAGAAGAAAAAATTATATTTTTTATCTTTAGATTTTTACAAGCTTTAATTAGCTTAAATGTTCCTTTAATATTGTTTAAAGTATATTTTTTTTTATTTTTTTCAGCTTCCTTAACATTTAAATGAGCAGCTAAGTGAATTATGCTTTTAATATCATTTTTAATAATGATATTTCTTACTTTAGTTAAGTCTTTAATATCTCCTTTAATAAATTTGGCTTTTTTATTAATTAATTTTTTGTGTCCAGTAACAAGATTATCTAATATAAAAATTTTAGTATTAGTTTTTACTAGTTTTTCAACTATATGGCTTCCTATATATCCAGCGCCACCAGTAATTAGTATATTATCAAATTTATTCATTTTTAAATTTTGAGCAGGTTATTAATATCTCTATTGACAGTTATATATATGAGTAATAATCAAGATAGAATATATTTTTATGGATGTATTTTTACCAATAGCTCAAGTTTTTGTTAATCCTATCGAGATATTATTATTAAGTGCTATTGTAGGAGTATTATCTGGTTTATTTGGTGTTGGAGGAGGTTTTTTAATGACTCCTTTTTTAATTTTTTTAGGTGTTCCTCCTGCTTATGCTGTTGCAAATGAAGCAAATAATATTTTAGCAACTTCTGTATCTGGATCTACTACCCATTATTTAAAAAACACCTTGGATTATAAAATGGGTTTTATGATTGTAATTGGTGGATCAATAGGAACTGCTTTAGGTATCTATATTTTTAGTTATTTCAAAGGCATTGGAAAAATTGACACTGTAATCTCCTTAGCCTACATGTATATTCTTGCAATAATTGGTACACTAATGTTGGTAGAGAGTCTTGGTGAAATTGATAAGGCAAAAAAAAATGTAATAGAAAAAAAAAAATTACATGTTCACTATTGGATACACGGTCTTCCATTTAGAATGAGATTTCCAAAGTCTAAATTATATGAAAGTATATTTACCCCAATTATAATAGGATTAGCTGTTGGTTTCATAGCTGCAATAATGGGAATAGGTGGCGCTTTTATTCTTGTTCCTGCAATGATTTATATAATAAAAATGCCAACACGATTAGTTCCTGGAACTTCTTTATTTGTAACTATTTTTGTGAGTGTAATTGTTACCTTTCTACATTCGTTTAATTATGGATCAATTGATCTAATGTTAGTTGTAATGTTAGTTGTGGGATCCATAATAGGAGTTCAAGTTGGTCAAAAAATTGGTGAAAATATTGATAGCTCAGGGCTTAAAGCATTGTTAGCAATTTTATTATTAATTGTTGGTATAGCTATTGCTTACGACACTTTTTTTGCAGCAGAAATCGAAAAAGAAACTTTTAATGTAGCAGCATCAGATTTAAACTTTTTCTCAAAATTTATTTTAGAATTTTCTAAAGATATGCCATTCTTTTATGGATTGTTTTCAATTATGTTTGCAATTCTTTTGGGAATAGGGGCAGCATTTATTAGAAGATCAATTTCAAATTTTAGAAAAAAGTATTTTAATAAGCCTGTAAAACAAACTAAATAAATAATTTTAAATAGATCTCAATTGTTAGAATACAAACAATCCCTACAGTTAACATAGCTATAAAACCAACCAAGAAAGGTTTATATCCCATTTTTCTAATATCTTTTATATTAGTTGATAGACCAATAGCAGCCATGGCCATTGTTAAAAAAACTTTAGATGACGATTTGACAAAATCAATTGTTTTGATCCAATTATTTTCACTGTTAATAACAAAGAATTGGTCACCTATATTTCTTAAAATAATCATTCCAACAAAACCCAAAACAAAATAAGGAAAAATATTCAGTATAGAATAATTTTTTTCTTTAACTTTACCTCTATTATAAAGAAAAGCAAATAAAGGGATCATAATTACTAAAAAGGTATTTCTGATAAGCTTAGTTACTGTAGCTATATTTAAAGTTTCTGGACTATTGAATTGCTGATCATAAATTAATCCTGCAGCAGCAACTTGTGAGGTTTCATGAATAGAAGTCCCTAAAAAAAGACCTACAAGTAATGATTCACCATCAAAATAAAAATTGGCAAAATAAGGATAAATAAGCATAGACAATATTCCAAATAAAGTAATGTTTGCTATTGCATAAGAAGTTTCATTTTTACTTGCTTTAATAACTGGTGCTGTTGCTACGATTGCTGTAGTTCCACAAACAGTACTCCCAATTGATATTAAATAAGCCATTCTGGTTGGAATTTTTAGTTTTTTTATTAAAAGTTTAATAACAATTAAAACGCTTATCATAGATACTATAATTAATGGAATTGCAATCTTGCCAAAGTCTAAAAATTCAAATGGTTTTAGTTGAATACCAAGACAAATAATACCAAGTTTTAAGATATACTCTCTTGTAAAATCTAAACCTTTCTGAAAACCATCCCGAACTTTAAATACATTTCCAAAAAAAATACCCAGAAGAATTGCAATCATTGCAGTAGAAATGGGACTTTTATCATACCCTAAAATTTCGATACCAATTATGTTATTAAAACCTTGAGAGAGAGTATAAAGAACAAATGCAAGAACTATTCCTGGTATAAAAACCAAGTTTTTTTTTAAATACATTTAAGGATTTATTGATTATGCACTTCTGTAAAGTTTGGTCATTACAAATTCTTTATGACCTAAAGCTTCGGCACAAGTCAATCGTCCGTTTGCTACTCGCATTGTTGTTTTGATTAACTCATCCCCTGCTTGAGACATATTCATTTCTCTTGAAAGAATTTTTGAAACATCACAATCAATATGTTCACCCATTCCTTTAACAGTTAGAGGATTAGCAGTTAATTTTATAACAGGTTCGATTGGGTTTCCAACAATATTACCTTGACCTGTTGGAAATAAATGTATGTTAAAACCTGCTGCTGCTTGGAGTGTTACACATTCAGCTGCTGCTGAAGACGTATCCATAAAGTATAAACCTTTTCCTTTTGTTGGCTCTTCTGCTGGCTCTAAAACATCAACAAATTTACAATTACCAATTTTTTGGAAATTACCAAAAGCTTTTTCTTCAATAGTTGTTAAACCTCCAGCAATATTTCCTGCTGTTGGTTGACTTTCAGACAGGTCATCTGTTGCTTCTTTTAATATAAAATCATTGTAAGCACTCCAAGTTTTCATAAATTTATCTGAAGCTTCTTTTGTTGCTCCTCTTGTTGCACAAACTTTTTCAGCACCTGTTAATTCTGATGTCTCTCCAAAACATAAATGGACACCCATAGGTTCTAATTTATCCATTAAATTTCCAACTGTTGGGTTTGCAGCTAAGCCTGATGTAGTATCTGATTCTCCACATTTAACCGATATCCAAAGATCACTCATCGGACATTCCTCTCTTTGTTTTTCAGAGGCCCACATCACAAACTCTTGAGCTTTTTTAGAAGCTTTCATGACTGTTCCAATATCTCCGGTTCTTTCTATATGAAAACCTTCAACAGGCTTTCCAGTTTTAGCTATTCCATCAACAATTTTTTTTGTCCACTTAGGCTCAATACCAATTACAATTACAGCCGCTACATTAGGGTTACTCCCTGTTCCAATCATGGTTCTGAAATGAAGTTCTAGATCTGCTCCAAATTGAAGTCTTCCATATGAGTGGGGAAGTGCTATTGTTCCTTTAATATTGTTTGCGACTGCTTCAGCACAAGCGTTAGAAATATCGTCAACTGGAAGAATGATTACATGATTTCTTGTACCAGCTCTGCCATTTTCTCTTTTATAACCTAAAAAACTTTTTGGAATTTCCATATTTTTACCATTTCTTTGTTTTTACATTGTGAACATGTACATGTTGACCTTTTTTAATAGATTTAACTACTTTTCCTATGTCATGACCATATTTAAGAATAGTGTCACCTTCTTTAAGGTCAGTCATTGCAATTTTGTGTCCCAAAGGTATTTCATCTAAAGATTGAATTTTAGCCGAACTATCATCTTCCATTATCCAACAAGAACAGTCTTGTTTAGGTATGATTTTTTCAATAACAACTACGCCAACATTGTCTTTTTTATCATGAATTATAATGTCAGTAGCCATATTTCTTGTGTCGAATTGTTTGTTTGAAATTCGTAAAATCTTATATATTAATCGCAAAAATTAACAAACGAATTTTAATAAATTATATACATTGGAGAGGCTCTAGTTTTATGACAAAAATGACAACAGAGGAAGCTTTTGTAAAAGTTTTACAAATGCACGGGATAGAACATGCATTTGGAATTATTGGTTCTGCATTTATGCCTATATCAGATATTTTTCCAGATGCTGGCATTACTTTTTGGGATGTTGCTCATGAAACAAACGGTGGTTTAATTGCAGATGGTTACACAAGAGCTACAGGAAAAATGTCAATGGTCATTGCTCAAAATGGACCTGGGATAACTGGATTAGTCACTCCAATTAAAACAGCTTATTGGAATCATACACCACTTTTATTAGTTACACCCCAAGCTGCAAACAAAACAATGGGACAAGGTGGTTTTCAAGAAGTTGAACAAATGAACTTATTTAAAGATATGGTTTGTTATCAAGAAGAAGTAAGAGATCCATCTAGAATGGCTGAAGTTTTAAATAGAGTTATTGAAAAAGCAATTAGAGGATCCGCACCTGCGCAAATAAATGTCCCTAGAGATTATTGGACACAGGTTATTGATATAGATTTACCTCCAATTGTTAGATTAGAAAGACAAGCAGGCGGTGTTGATGCAATTAAAAAAGCTGCTGACTTATTATCAAAAGCAAAATTTCCAGTAATACTATCTGGAGCAGGTGTTGTAATTGGCGGCGCTATCGAAGATTGTAAAAAACTAGCTGAAAAATTAGATGCACCAGTTTGTTCTGGTTATCAGCATAATGATAGTTTTCCAGGAAGTCATCCATTGGCAGCAGGACCACTTGGTTATAATGGTTCAAAAGCTGGAATGGAATTAATTCAAAAAGCAGATGTTGTTTTAGCTTTAGGCACAAGGTTAAATCCTTTTTCAACTCTTCCAGGATATGGAATGGATTATTGGCCAAAAGATGCAAACATTATTCAAGTAGATATGAATTCAGATAGAATTGGTTTAACTAAAAAAGTTACAGTTGGTATTTGTGGTGATGCAAAATTAGTTGCACAACAACTCTTGTCTCAGCTTTCATCAACAGCAGGTGACACTGATAGACAAAAAAGAAAAGATATTATTCATCAAACTAAATCTGCTTGGCTTCAAAAATTATCAAGTCTTGATCATGAAGATGATGACAAAGGTACAGTTTGGAATCAAGAAGCTAGAAAAAGAGATGCTGATAGAATGTCGCCAAGACAAGCATGGAGAGCAATTCAATCTGGAATGCCTGATGATGTAATCATTTCAAGCGACATAGGAAATAACTGTGCTATAGGAAACGCTTATCCAACTTTCGAAAAAGGTAGAAAATATTTAGCACCTGGATTATTTGGTCCATGTGGTTATGGATTTCCATCAATTCTTGGTGCAAAAATCGGATGTCCTGATACACCAGTTATAGGATTTGCAGGTGATGGAGCTTTCGGAATTAGTATGAATGAAATGAGTTCATGTGCTAGAGAGGAATGGCCCGCAATTTCAATGGTAATTTTCAGAAATTATCAATGGGGAGCAGAAAAAAGAAATACGACTTTATGGTTTGACGATAATTTTGTTGGCACAGAACTTGATCCTGAATTAAGTTATGCAAAAGTAGCTGATGCTTGCGGTCTAAAAGGAGTTACAGTTAGAACTATGGAAGAAACAACTGCTGCAATTAAACAATCATGTGAAGATCAAAAGAAAGGAATTACAACATTTATAGAAGTAATTCTTAATCAAGAGCTTGGTGAACCTTTTAGAAGGGATGCAATGAAAAAACCAGTTAAGGTAGCCGGTATTAAAAAAGAGGACATGAAGAAGCAACCATCTTTAGTATCTTAACATCTTTTAAAAAGTAAACATTTATCGTAATCTTCAACTATGGAAGTTGTAAATGATAATTATTGTAGCTGGATCAATGATCTAAATCCTCGAACAAACATTTTAACTCTTTCCTCAAACTTAAATTGTGAATGGTTGATTATAGGAGCTGGATATACTGGTTTATCTGCTGCTAGAAAATTAGGACAACTTTATCCAAAACAAAAAATATTATTGGTGGACTCCCAGTTAGCTGGAGAAGGAGCTAGCTCAAGAAATTCTGGTTATTTGGTCGATACAACGCTTAATGATGGTTTTACCTCTAATAAAGAGTTAGAAAGTTATAAGAAAAAAGCAGACATTTATAAATTAGGAATAGATGCAGTTAAAAGATTTATCAAAGAACACCAGGTAGATTGTGAGTGGAATGAGTGTGGAAAATATTTTGCATCATCAAATATAGAAGATAAAAGAGTATTAGAAAATTTTTCTAAAACTCTAACTAAATTGAAATTTGATCACACTCTACTCTTTAACAATGATCTAACAAAAAAATTAGGAACTAATTTTTATAACATTGCCCTTCATACAAAAGGAGGAGTGTTATTACATCCGGGTAAACTAGTAAGAGCGATGATTGATACACTTCCTAAAAATGTAAATTTATATGAAAATTCATCTTTAATAAACTGGAAAAAGGTAAATGGTTTAATAAATTGTGATTTTAAATATGGATCTATTAAGACCAAAAAAATTATTTTTGCTACCAATGGATTTTTGAAATCATTAGGAATTAAAACTAATTATAATTTTCCGATAACTTTAACAGCAAGTATGACAAGATCGCTTACGGATAAAGAATACAAATTAATTGGAGAACCAAAAGAGTGGGGTGTTTTACCTGTTAAACCAATGGGTGCTACAATTAGAATGACAAAAGATAGAAGAATTTTAATTAGAAATACTGCAGAAGTTTATAATCCTTTTAAAATGTCTCAAACAGATCTAGAAAAAAGGTCTATAAGACATAAAATTGGAATAAAAAAAAGGTTTCCACAGTTACCAGATAATTTAATTCAGTCTTCTTGGTCTGGCATAGTCTCAAGAACAAGAAATAGTTCTCAAATTTTTGAAAAAATTGATGAAAATATTTTTGTTGCTGGTTGCTATAATGGCTCAGGAATTGGTGTTGCAACTTTATTTGGTGAGCAAATAGCTATTAAAGCTAGTAATGAACAAACAAAAGAGATTGAAATAATTGAGAAACGAAATAAACCCACATGGTTACCTCCACAGCCTTTTCTAAACTTTGGTATTAAGACGAGGTTATTTTATGAACGTTTTAGAGCCAGATCAGAAATTTAACAAACTACTAAATCAAGTTTTTTTTTGCCCAATCTTTCATTACCTTTGTCATTCACAACATATGTTTCACCTAAATTCATAGCAACTTTATTTTCTGAGTCCATTAAGATCATATGCATGAAAAAAACATTACCAGGTTGAATCACGTATGGATTGCCGTTGTATAACATTGGCCAATCCATCCAATTAGGTGCAAAAGTTGAACCAAGAGAATAACCGCAAGCATTCATTCTTGCTTTATTAAAACCCAGATCATCAAAAATTTTTGCATGAATATCAAAGACTTGTCCCGCAGTATTTCCTGGAATTAATGTTTTTGCACAATTTTTTAAAGCTTCAACACAAGCTTCATGCATTTTGATATGTTTTAGATTAGCTTTTCCTATAGGGATAGTTCTAAACATCGCCGAATGGTAATGTTTAAAAGTTCCAGCCCACTCTAAACTTAGTTGATCTGTATTTGACAAATTTCTTTTTTCTGCTTGATACCTACACAGCAATGCATTGGGTCCAGATCCAATAATATATTCATTAGCTGGATAATCACCTCCACCTTCTAGAACAACTCTTTGCATCTCAGCTAAAATTTTTGCTTCACTTGCCCCAGCTTTTGAATATTTCCAAGCTTCATCAAGTGCTTTATCAGCAAGCTCGGCAGCTTTTCTAACATAAACTAATTCTTCATTGGATTTTATTACCCTTAGTTTTGTAATTAATTCTGAATGATCTTCAAATTTACAATAATTTTCTAAAGATTTATTTAATTTTAAAGCATTACGGCCTGTCATTCCATAAGCCTCATACTCCACCCCAATATTTTTGTTTTTTAAATTAAGTTCATTTAATATTTGTTTAAGATCATCAGTTGGATTTATCCCATCTTTATCAATCCAAATTCTAATATCTTCAATATTTGATGTATTTTGTGCTTGTCTTAAGTCAGGCGCTCGAGTTAATAAAACAATATTTCCTTTTTGATCCAATACAAGAGATTGAAAAAATACGTATCCAAAAGTATCGTATCCAGTTAGCCAATACATTGACTCTTGTCTAAACATCAAAAGAGCATCTAAATTTTGTTCTTTCATTGACTTTAGAACATCTTTTTTTCTTTTTAAAAATTCTTCTTTGCTAAAATGAAGAGCCATTATGTGATTATAGCTTTTACAGATCCCAACTCGTCAATTTTTCCTACGTAAAGACCTTTTCCTTTAATTGGAACAACTCCAACTGATGATCCAGTAAAAACCCAAAAATCTTTATCTAGATTAATTTTGTCTTTTTTGATTTTATTTAATACAAATCTTAGTGAGTTTAATGGGTTTATGTAAACTGTATTTGTATTTCCCGTTACACTTTGACTTATTTTTTTGTTTGCAATATTAGTTTTTAAATTACCAATATTAATTCTTTTATATTTTTTTGCTGATCCTACTAAAAATTTTACGTTTGCTCCAAAATCACTACACAAATCACCAAAAGAGGTAATTCCTTTTTTCCTTTGTCTATAACCAACTACTTCAATACAGGGCGCCATATTAGAAATATATTTAGATATATTTTTCATAGTAATTAACCCTTTAAATGAAAAAAAAGATTTTTTAATTTTATAACAAACTTCAAGTTCAATACCCAAAGTAGCTTTATTTATTTTTACGCTTCTACCACTTTTTAAAAAGTTTCTTTTATAAACTGATGCGTAAAAGGGTTCTTTTTCTTTAAATTTTTTAATTAAGGGAATACCTGTACCAGCAGCTTTAAAGCCAATCACAGTATGTTTTATTTTACTTTCACATAATACTCTTAATTTTTGTGCCTCTTTAAGTTTTTTTGTGAATTTAGATGGGATCGGTGAAATTATCTTATTTTTTAAAAATGCATTTACGAGCTTATCGGATGTTTTTTCTATAAGAGATTTCATAGTCTTAGTTTATTACTGACATTGGATCGAGTCTAGTCTGAAACCAATTTACTCTAAAATCTAAATGGGGACCAGTTGATCTACCAGTGGATCCAACAGTTCCTATAATATCTCCCTGATTAATCTTATCACCAACAGAAACTATAATTGTCTCAAGATGTGAATATATAGTGGATATACCATGACCGTGATCCATTATAATTGTACCACCAGTGTAATAAAGATCTTCTTCAGCCATCGTGACAATTCCTGTACCAGAGGATTTAATCATGGTGCCTTGTTTTGCAGCTATGTCTATTCCGTAATGAGGCCATTTTGGTTTACCATTTAAAATTCTTTGGCTTCCATAAACTCCACTAATAATTCCTTTAACCGGCATTATAAATTGATTTTTAAAAAAAGGTAAATTGGAATTTATTGCTCTTGCTTCTCCAATCTTATTATTTTCCTCTTTAATTCTTTTATATACAGACTCAGGCGGCGTTACTTTACTTTCTTCTAAACCATCAATTCTTTGAATGTTATATTTTCTTTTCAAAACTTTTTTTATTATTTTTTCTTTTTTACCATCTTTAATTTTAGTTATTGTTAAATCAAATTTTCTATCTCGATCAATTCCAAATACAAAATATCCATCTTTTGAGACTTTAACCTCTTTCTTACCAATAATGATCTGTGCTGATGGATCAGTAATTCCAATTATAAAATGACCTTGTAAAAACTTACCCTTAAACTCAATCGCTTTTAAAGGAGTTGTGATAATAAAGATTATTACAATTACTCTTAATATTATTTTGCAGTCCATCCACCATCAACCAGTAATGAAGTTCCAGTAATCATAGAAGCAGCATCGGAAACTAAAAAAACTACAGATGATGCTATTTCAGATAATTCAGCAAACCTTCCAAGGGGAATATTATTTAATGTTTCTTTTTTAAATTTTTTATTTTTTAAAAATTTTTTTGTCATAGGAGTTACTACAAATGTAGGACAAACAGTATTTACTCTAATATTATATTTGGCTAAGTCTAAAGACATTCCTTTTGTTAAACCTTCAAGCCCCCATTTATTCATATTATAAACACTTCTAATTGGACCACCTACATGACCCATTTGAGAGGACATATTTACTATTGACCCACCAATTTTTTTTCTATTTTTGGATTTTATCATTTTAAGTGCACACAATTGTGCAATATTAAATGTTGAAACTGTATTTATCTTAACGAGATATTCCATATTTTTTGTTTTTACTTTTGTAAAATGTTCAGGAATATTATTTCCAGCGTTATTTATTAAAATATCTATTTTAGCTTGTTTATTTATGATATTCTTAATTTCATTATATTCAGTAACATCACAAACGTAAGATTTACACTTAACTCTAAGTTTTTTAATTTTTCTTGAAACTTCTTCTAAATCTTTTTTAGTTCTGCTAATTATAATTAGATTAGCCCCTGCTTCTGCAAGCGCTATTGCACAAGCTCTCCCAAGACCTTTTCCAGCACCAGTAACAACTGCTGTTTTGCTTTTAAGGTTATATTTTTTTAAGAACATTATAAAAATAATATTTTAATATCAGTGTAAATCAACTCAATAGCGACAATTAGAATTGCCAATAAGCCTGCCCAAGCTATCCATTTATATTTTTTAATCCAATTAGATATTAAAGTTGCGGCAGTAGCCATTAATATAATTGATAATACTAGACCAAAAACTAAAAGAGTATAATGATCGCCAGCTGCTCCAGCAACACCTAAAACATTGTCTAAACTCATTGTAAAATCAGCTAATAAAATTGTCCAAATTGCTTTAAAGAAATTGGAATTATCTACATTAATATTATCTTCATGATTAGATCCTTTAATAACATCCTTATATAGTTTGTAGACTATATAAAGTAGAAGTAGTCCACCTATTAATCTTAATCCAGTAATTTGTAATAAATAAGCAGTTAGTAGAGTTAAAATAATTCTTAATATTACAGCTCCACCAATTCCCCAAAAAATTATCTTCTTTCTTTGTTCTAATGGAAATTTTGATGCAATCATTCCAATTATAATTGCGTTATCACCTGCCAAAACAAGATCAATTAAAATAATTTGAGTTAAAATAGTTAATTGGTCTGGGGAAATTAAATCAACGAACATTAGTTTTTAAGTATCATATCTGCACCTTTCTCTGCAATCATTATCGTTGGTGCATTAGTATTTCCAGAAGTAATATTAGGCATTATAGAAGCATCAATAACTCTTAAATTTTTAATTCCTCTTACTTTTAATTTTTCATCTACTACAGCCATATCGTCCTGACCCATTTTACAAGTCCCAACAGGATGAAATATTGTTTGAGTATAATCCGAACCTGCTTTAACAAGCTCTTCATCGTTATTAATATTTATTCCTGGTCTATATTCTTCAGGTTTATATTTTTTAAAAGTTTTAGATTCCATTACAATTTTTCTTGTTAGTTTCAATCCTTTGGCTGCTACTATTCTATCATGATCAGTTGAAAGATAGTTTAATTTAACTTTTGCATAAGTTCTTGAGTCTTTATCAACTATACTGACATGACCCCTACTTGTTGGCCTGATATTAGAAACAGTAGGAGTAAAAGCATGAAAATCATGATTTTTTGTTGCACCTAAAGTGTCCATACTCATTGGTTGAACATGCCACTGTAAATCAGGTAATTCCAAGGATGGATCACTTTTTGCAAACATACACATTTGACTAGCACCCATAGTCATTGGACCGCTTCTATTAAAAATATATTCTAAACCAATCATTAGATTTCCAAACAAACTATTTATTTTTTTGTTAAGAGATTTTAAGCCATGAACTTTATAAATTGGTCTAAACATCAAATGATCTTGTAAATTTTCTCCAACACCATTTAACTCATGAACCATCTCAACACCTATCTTTTTTAATTTTTTTGAATTTCCTATTCCAGATGTTTGAAGAATTTGGGGAGAACCAATAGCTCCAGAAGATAAAATTATTTCTTTATTTGCTGATATTTTCTTTAATTCATTTTGCTGCCAATATTCAACTTCTTTTGCAATTTTATTTTCAAAATTTATTTTTTTAACATGAGCATTAGTAATAATTTTCAAATTTTTTCTTTTTTTAATAGGATTTAAGTAGCCAACTGCTGTGCTACATCTAAAACCATCTTTTTCAGTTACCTGAAAATATCCACAACCATGATTGTCTCCAGTATTAAAATCTTTAGTTTTAGGAATACCAAATTCTTCAGCAGCATTTTGAAATTCGTTTAATAAAGGTAATTGAATTCTCTGATCTGAAACAGATAAAGGTCCACCTACACCATGAAATTCATCTTTACCTCTCTCCTGGTTTTCAGATTTAATAAAATATGGAAGAACATCATTCCAACCCCACCCAGAATTACCCATTTGTCGCCAAACATCGTAATCTCTATTTTGCCCTCTTATATAAAGAAGACCATTTATAGAAGAGCTACCTCCCAATGTTTTTCCTCTAGGGTAACGAATTGATCTACCATTCATTGTTTCATCAGGCTCAGTTTTGTAACACCAATCAACAGATGGGTTATGCATAGTTTTAAAATATCCAACTGGAATATGTATCCATGGATAATTATCTTTACCTCCGGCCTCGATTAAAGCTACTTTGTTGTTTGAATTTTCTGAAAGTCTATTTGCTAAAACACATCCCGCAGATCCTGCACCAATAATAATAAAATCAAATATTTCCATTTATAGTTGAATAGTTTTTTTGTTTATTGTTATTTATACATATATTACTCAATTGTCACTTGTGTCAGCTATATTTTTCTGATTGTATGCTGACGTTAAATTTAACTAACTAGAGGAAAAATAATGAAAAAAATCATATCATTAGTTGTAGGAACTCTTCTTTTAACTGTTATGACAGTTACAGGAGCAAATTCCGCACAAACTCTTAAGTGTCAAACTGTAATTAGTGCAAAAGCTGATGAAGTGAAAATGTTAAAAGATTTCACTGACACAGTAACTGAATTAACACAGGGTTCACTTAAGTTCGAAATTATGCCAGCAGGCGCAGTAGTTGGGGTTAAAGAAACTTTAGATGCAGTTGACAAAGGTCTAATCGATTGTGGTTTCGCTTGGACTCACTATTGGTCAGGTGATCACCCAGCAGCTATGTTATTCGGTTCGCCAGTAGCAGGTGCAGGTGTTGGTATAGACAATATCGCTTTTTTATCTTGGTTCCAATATGGTGGTGGTAAAGAACTTTATGATCAATTATGGACTGAGATGGGAAGAGACATCAAAGGATTTATGTTACAACCTGTAGGCCCTGAAGCTTTAGGCTGGTTTAAAGAACCAATTAATAGCATGGCTGATTTTAGAAAGTACAAGTTCAGAACTCCTCCGGGAATTCCAGGACAAACTTATAAAGATATTGGTGTAGCTTCTGTTGCAATGGGTGGTGGAGATATTCTACCAGCTCTTGAAGCAGGAACAATTGATGCAGCAGAATGGTGTTGTCCAAAGCCTGACATGGTTTTTGGTTTACATAAAGTTCTAAAAAATTACTACCTACAAGGTCTTCACCAAGTAGTAGTAAATGCTGACTTCTATATGACTGGTAGCAAATATAAAAAAATGTCTGCAATCGAGAAGAAAGCTTTAGAAGTTGCTGCAAACGCTTCTTTATCAAAATCAATGAGTTACAGAATATATGAAAATGGAAAAGCTCTTGCTGAGCTAACTACTAAGCATGGTGTAATCTTACAAGATACTCCAGCGGACTATTTTCCAGCATATATGGCTGCTGCTAAGAAAAGTTTAGAAACAAATGCCGCTAAGAATGCATTCTTCAAAAAAGTATGGGATTCTCAAAAAGCATTTGCTGATATTGCAGTTCCTTTCTGGTCTGGATCTCAAATGTCTAATGCGAAGCTAGGAATGGCTCACGCTGCTACTTTAAAGTAGTATTTAGATAAAAATAATTATAACTGAAGCGGACATAACAGTCCGCTTTAGTTTTTTTTTAAAGAAATTTATGTCCGATAAACCAACTAGATTAGATATTACTGATGAAATGATCGCTGAGAGGCGAGGTGGTTCAGGACCAATGCCAAGTGATATGCCAAAATGGATGGCATTAACAATTACTAGAATAGACTCATTCAGTAAATGGATAGGAAATATAGTTTGTTGGATTACCATTCCATTAATATTAGCAATGGTTTATGAAGTTTTAGCTAGAAAACTTTTCACAGCTCCAACAATGTGGGCTTATGACATGAGTAGATTCATGTATGGTGCTTTATTTATGCTTGGAGCGGGTTACGCTTTATCAAAAGGTGTGCATATAAGAGCAGATTTTTTATATCGAAATTTTAAAACTAAAACTCAAGGTAAAATAGATTTTTGGTTATATCTTTTGTTTTACTTTCCTGGTCTAATTGTTTTTCTTTATATGACAACTGGATTTGTTCAAGAGTCAATTATGAGAGGTGAAAGAGGAATGGATACTGCTTGGATGCCTTTAATGTGGCCTATTAAAGCTTCTTTATGGTTTGGTATTGTCTTTTTACTTATACAGGGGATTTCAGAATTATTTAAAAGTTATTGGGCTGCAACTAAGGGTAAATGGCCAGGAGCAGAAGATTAAATGTTAGCCGAATTTATAGACCCAGCTATATTAGGTTTTATTCTAATTGGGGTGATGCTTTTTTCTATATTTGTTGGGTTTCCAATTTCATTTACATTAATTTTTTTGGGTTTTGTATTTGGTTACTTAGGTTTTGGAAAATTAGTATTTTATTTAATGACCTTACAATTCTCAATGGTCATGACAGAACAAACATTGGCCGCCGTCCCACTCTTTGTCTTTATGGGTATTATGATGGAGCAAGCAGGATTAATGGAAAGATTATTTTCAGCTTTTCAACTAATGCTAGCTAAGGTTAGAGGATCTTTGTATTACGCTGTATTATTTGTGTCTGTTGTCTTTGCAGCAGCTACGGGAATTGTTGGTGCATCAGTTACAATTTTAGGAATTATGGCAGCAAAATCTATGAATAAATCTGGTTATAATGTTAGATTGGCAGCTGGAACAATTACTGCTGGCGGAACTTTAGGTATTTTAATTCCTCCAAGTATTATGCTTGTTGTAATGGGACCAATAATGGAAATTCCTGTCACTGATTTATTTGCAGCAGCTATTATTCCAGGAGTTTTGCTAGCTACTTTGTATGCAGCATATACTACAATTAGATGTTGGATTAATCCAAGTTTAGGACCTGTTTTACCTCCCGAGTTAAGAGCGACCAGCATGAAAGATGTATGGATTGAATTTTTTTTAGGTTTAGTTCCACCAGCAGCATTAGTTTTTGCGGCGCTTGGAAGTATACTTTTTGGATTTGCAACTCCAACAGAAGCAGCAGGATGTGGAGCAATGGGTTCTTTAGTTTTAGCAGTAGCTTATAAAAAATTGACATTCAAAAAATTACAAGATGCATTAGTCAAAACTTTAGAAATTTCAGCCTTAATAATGGTACTAGTTGCAGCTTCAAACTTTTTTGGAGCTGTCTTTTCAAGACTAGGTACACCTATGTTACTAACTGATTTTTTATTAAACTTAGAAATGAATAGATATTTGATTTTAGCAATGGTAATGGCCATGATTTTTTTACTAGGATGGCCTTTAGAGTGGGTGCCAATAGTAATGATCATAGTTCCAATAATCTTACCTTTAATTGAAGCATTAGGATTCAATTTAACTTGGTTTGCAATATTGGTGGCGGTTAATTTGCAAACTGCCTGGCTTTCTCCACCAGTAGCTTTGTCAGCATATTTTCTAAAAGGTGTTGTTCCTGAATGGGATCTGAAGGATATTTATTATGGAATGATGCAATTTATGGTAATTCAGGTAATTGGTTTAGTTCTAATTATTGTTTTTCCAAAAATAGCATTATGGTTGCCATCGGTTCTATATGGACAGTAAAAAATATTAGTTTAGTATCTAAATTGTGAGTCAGAATAAAATCAGTGAAAATATTATTAATTGGGAGCTTGTTTCAGTAAATCCAAACTCAAAAAATTGGAATTGGAAAGATATATTTTGTTTTTGGGGAGTCAATATTCAAAGTATAATTGGTTTTTCTTTGATAGCATCTTTATATGTAATATATAATTTAAATTTGTTTGTAGTTTTTTTTGGAACCATTATAGGATCTATTTTGGTTTATTTTTTTTCTAACTTAATAGGAAAACCTTCACAGAAATACGGACTTCCTTTCGGTACTTTATTAAGAGCCTCTATGGGATTTAATGGTGCTAAATATTTTAGTTTTTTAAGAAGTGTAGTTGGAATTTTTATGTTTGGTATACAAACATATTTTTTATCAAAAGCCTTAAGTTATCTAATTAGAATTTTATTTTTCACTATCGATAATGATATTTTAGATCAAGATATCTTTATGTTATTTTTGATGGGTATGAATATTATTGATTGGTCATCATTAATTTTATGTATGGTATTTCAAATATATATTTTTAGCCAAGGAATGGTTAGTAATAGAAAAATTATTAATTTATCAGCAATTGCAGTTTATTTTGGGATGGTATCTTTTTTTATTTTAATTCTATTAACTGATGTAAAGTTAACAACTAAAGCTTTTAAAGAAATATTAAATTTTGATAATTTTTTAGATTATAATAATCTAACTCCATTAGTTAGTGTAGCTGGTACAATTTTTGCATATTTTTCTATAATTATAATTAGCTTTGGTGACTTTTCTCGTTATGTTAAAGATGAGCGACAGTTAAAAATTGGCAATTTAACCATTTTACTTAATATGATATTTTTTTCTTTTTTTGCAGTTTTTATTGTTGCTGGCGCAGATATTTTCTTAAATCAAAATTTTGAGGATATTAACCGGGTATTTACAAACCCAACAGATATAATTGGCAAATTTGACAACTTACAAATAACAGTAATTACACTTCTATTTATTATTATAGCTTCAGCTTCAACAAATTTAGTAGCTAATTTTATACCATCACAATATTCTTTAATTAATTATCTCCCTGATAAACTTAATTTAAAAAAAGTTAGTTATACAATTGGTTTTTTTGGGCTTATTATCGGAATTCTCTGGCCAACTTTATTAAGTCAAATTGGAATTCTTTCTTTTATAGATACTTTTGGGTCTTTTTTTGGTCCAATAACTGGAGTAATGATTATAAATTATTACTTAATTAATAATTCAAAAATTGAGATTAAGGATATACATAAATTCTCAGTAGAAAGCTCATTAAATTATTCAAAAGGTTGGCATATTAAAGCAGTTTATTCAGTTGCTATAGGTTTTATTTTTTCATCATCAACAATATGGAATTATAATTTAATGTTTTTACAATCTTATGCTTGGATAATTGGCGCATTAGTTGCTGGATTTGTATATTATCTACTTGATAAAAGATAATTGAATGAAAAAAATCACTTTTAATTTTGATAATAAAACTGCAGTTATTACTGGAGGTGCTCAAGGTTTTGGCCTGGATATTGCTAAAAGATTTTTGAATTCAGGTGCAAAAGTAATAATTTGGGACATAGATCCCAAAATGCTTGAAAAATCTCTTAAAGATATAAATAATTCAAATTTAAGTTCAAATCTTGTTGACGTATCAAACTATAACGAAGTTGAGGGTTGTGTTAATGAAATTACAAAAGATTCCAATATTGATATTCTAATCAATAATGCAGGTATAACTGGTCCTACTTCGCCTTTATGGGAATACGATGTTGAAATGTGGAAGAAAATTGTAGATATAAATCTAGTGGGTACTTTTAATTGTTGCAAGGCAATTGTCCCAAATATGATAAAAAACAACTATGGTAGAATTGTAAATGTTGCATCAGTAGCAGGAAAAGATGGTAATTCTAATGCAAGCGCATATAGCGCTGGTAAAGCGGGAGCAATAGGGCTTACTAAATCACTAGGGAAAGAGCTTGCGGATAAAAATATAGCAGTAAATGCAGTAACTCCAGCTGGAGCTAAAACTCGAATTTTAGACCAAATGACAAAAGAACATGTTCAGAGAATGTTATCAAAAGTACCAAGAGGAAGGTTTTTAGAGGTTGAAGAGTTTACCTCACTGGTTTGTTGGCTTTCATCTGAGGAGAATACTTTCTCTACAGCTGCTGTTTTTGATATTAGTGGTGGTCGATCTACTTATTAACTTCTAGGTTTTTGTTCTATTGTCTTGATATTGTTTATTTTAGCTCTACTCATCTTAACATCTTTAGACATTACAGGTGCAAAAATCATGATTGACCAGTAAATTAAGAGTATAAATATAGAAATTGTTTTCATAATTATGTTATAGAGATCAATGTTGATTTTTGAATGTTTAAATCTTGTCAAAATAATGTATTAACAATTTTTTGAAAAAAATTTATGAATTTTTTAATTAAAGCTTTTATTACTTTTCTCATATTTATTTCGACTGGTTTTGCCAATGAAATAAAAGTATTTGACTTTTCAGAGACAGAACTTTCTCAATTAGATGTAAGAAAGGTGAGAGGAGCAGATAACAAGACAATTTATACTATAGGATCAAATGAAAATGGTAATTTTTTAAAAGCAGTGGCTGATAATGCTGCTTCAGGTTTAGGAAAAGAGATAAAAATTGATCTTAATAAAACTCCTTTTATCAATATTACCTGGAAAATTGAGAAAGATTTGCCTGGTATTAAAGAGAATACAAAAAAAGGACACGATTTTGCAGCAAGAGTATTTGCAGTAAAAAAGACAGGTGCTACACCTCTGTCAAACAGAGCAATAAATTACGTATTCTCTAGTAATAATAAAGTTGGTTTTAATTCACCTAGTCCTTATACAAAAAAATCTATAGATAATGTTTTGGCAACTACAAAAAATAATTTTAATGAATGGATTACAGTTAAAGCTAATGTTAAAGAAGATTTCAAAAAATTTCATGATTTAAACGTAAATGAATTAGATGGTTTAGCGATTATGTCAGATACTGATAATTCAAAAATGAAAGCAATTGCATATTTTCAAAATATATATTTTTCTGCTAAGTAATTAAATTTTAAGGTTTTTTTTCAAAAAAGTGCTAAATATTGATAGAATTACAGCTACAATAACGTCTTCAAGAGGACTTGCTTGAGGGTAACCAAAGTTCCAAGCTATAACCATCACCAGCCATATTACAAAAATATTCATATAATTACTTATATCCTACTTTCTGTAAAATAGTTATTTATTTGATATAATTATTTAATGCATGAAAATTTTTTTCATAAATTAAAAATCTATTATGAAGACACAGATTCTGGTGGAGTAGTATATTATGCAAATTATTTAAAATTTCTTGAAAGAGCTAGAACAGAGGCTTTATTTTCAATTGGATTTAGTAATAGCAAAATTAAAGAACAATTTAATTCTTTAATAATTGTTAAGTCTTGCAATATTGAATATAAAAAATCGGCTTATTTAGAGGATGAATTAACAGTAAGATCATTTGTGAAATCAATTACCAAGACTTCTTTTTTTATGAATCAAATTATCACAAAAAAAGAAGAACTGATTGTAGAAGCGCAAGTTCATTTGGTTTTTGTTAATGAGGAAGGTAAGCCTATAAAAATACCAGATGAAATTTACTCGAAATTTGTCCCTTATTTTTGTGACAGCATTAAAAGTTAGCTAATTTTTTTGCTTTTTTAAATAAATTTATCATCATCTTGTGAGAAATTAATTTTGTATTAACATTTCTTGGGCTTGGATGATAACTAGATAGTATTATTAAACCATTTGGTAAATATTGTATTTTACCGTGTTTAAAAATAAATTTTTTTTTTATTTTAAATTTTTGTTTATATAATTTCATACAGTTGTCAAAAGCTACTTTACCTAATGTAACAATAACTTTAAGTTTTTTTAAAGATAAAATTTCTTCATCAAAAAAGTTAGAACAGTTAGAAATTTCATTACTAAGAGGTTTATCTTCAGGAGGTACACATTTAAGTATATTCGTTATATAAGTTGATTTTAATTTTAAGTTATCATTTAAATTTATTGAAAAAGGGGTATTTGATATTCCAACTTCATGTAAGCACTTAAATAAAAAATCTCCTGATTTATCTCCAGTAAAAGCTCTTCCAGTTCTAGTACCACCATGTGCAGCTGGAGCTAAACCAATAATAGCTAATTTTGAGTCTGAATTTCCAAAACCAGGAACAGGTTTGCCCCAATAAATTTCATCCATGTTTTGTTTTCTTTTATTAGTACTTACTTTATTAATAAATTTTACTAATCGAGGACATTTTTTACAATTTACTATTGTTTTGTTTAAATCGTTTAATCTAATATCCATAAAATGAAATTTTTTAATTATTTATTTATAATATTTATATCTTTAACAACATCTGTTAAAGCAGATTTAAATAAAAAACTAATAAATCAACTCGAGATCGGAGGAAAATTAATATTTATAAGACATGCATATGCACCTGGAAGTGGTGATCCATATAATTTCAATCTCAACGATTGTTCAACTCAAAGAAATTTGAATGATAAAGGAAGAAAACAAGCTCAGAATATTGGTAAATTTTTTAAAAAAAATAAAATTAAAATAGATAAAGTTTTATCAAGTGAGTGGTGTAGATGTAAAGATACAGCAAAAATAGCATTTAATAAATTTTCAACTAAAAATTTCTTAAATTCTTTTTATAGTTTAAAATTTGCAAAAAATAAGAATAAACAAGTAAAAGAATTGAGAGATTATATTAAAAAATTTGATAGTAAAAAAAATTTAATTTTAATAACTCATTATGTTTTAATATCAGAAGTTTTAGGTTATGCTCCTTCATCAGGTGAAATAGTTATATCTGATAAAAATTTTAACAAAATAGGAAGTGTAGAAATTAATTTTTAATTATCATGTCTTCAAAAAAAGCAATGAAACAGGCACAAAAACAAGCTTTTGCTAAACATAGAAGTAATATCTCTAACAAGAAATTTGAAATAAAAAAAAAATTTTTTATAAAAAATAAAAAAAAAAATTAACTTTCTTCTTTAAATCTTTCTATCTTTTTACAAGCTGAAAGTAAATCAATCCCTTCTTCATTATTGATTACTGTTTTAATCTTTATTACAGGATTATCAATTTCAAAAACTAATTGAGTAAAAAACTGCGGGTAGCCTAACTTTTCAGTAAATATTTTTTTACCATCTTTATAAATAGATCTTTCTATTCTATTTTTTTTTTTGACTGATAAATCGTTAATCTTATATTTTTTATAGGTTTTTTCGTCATAAATATAGTTTCTTGTCATTACCGATTGATTTAAATCCAAAATGTATTCATTTTTTAAAAAAGTATCTTTTTCGTTATCACATGAGCTTAAAATAATTTTTTCTGCTAATGAATCTGATGCGATTAATAATCCAAAAGTTAAATAAATTAACTTAATTATTTTCATCTTTTTCAGCAAAAAATAAACCTATTAAAAGTAAAGCTGTCCAAGCCAAACCCAAAAGACCTTTAAAAACACTTGTTTCAGCGCCCCATATATCAAGCACTAAAGCTCCAAAAATAAGTCCTATAATATATATAATAATTATAATTGTAGTTTTATTCATTTTTTAAATTTTTTTTAAATAAAGAAATACCATTTTCAATTTTATATGTATAGGACTCTTCAAAACTTTTTAACTGCCAACCTGCTAATCTTTTTTTAATATCTTCTAGGTTGTTTTTTTTCCAATCATCTGTTGTATCTTCAAGCTTCCAAATTTTTTTTTCTTCATTATTTCTTCCACATCCATAACAGTAACCTGTTTTTGGATCTGTTCTACAAATACTAATACAAGGTGAAATAATCATTGTTTACTGCAATGATTATAAAGGAATTTTAATAAAATTTACAATATTTGTCGTTGGACAAATAAATTCAATAATATATAAAACGCCTTAATTTGTGGGGCGATGGCGGAATTGGTAGACGCGTTGGTCTTAGGAACCAATATTTTCGGATGTGAAGGTTCGAGTCCTTTTCGCCCTACCATAATTTAAATTATGAAAGTTACTGTAGAAAATAAAAAAGGTTTAAATAAAGATATTAAAGTTTTCATAGATAAAAAAACTATGGAGTCTCATATGGAAGAAAAATATGAGGAAATAAAAAGTACAGTAAATTTAAAAGGTTTTAGACCAGGCAAAGTACCCAAAGAAGTTTTGAAAAGACAATTTGGAAAAGCATTATTTAGCGAGGTTCTAGATAAAGTTTTAAAAGACACATCAACAAAAGCATTAGCTGATAATAAAATTAAACCTGCTGGACAACCAAAGCTTGATTTAAAAACATATGGAGAAGATAAAGAATTAGAATATGTTATGTCTGTTACAGAGCTTCCTAAAATTGATATAAAATCAATTAAAGATATAAAATTTGATCAATACACAGTTAAAATAGATTCTTCTGAAACAGATAAAAGAATAAAAGAAATAGCAAAAAATCAACCAAGCTTTAAAGAGGCAACTGCTGACACTAAAGCAAGTGAGGGAGACTTAGTTGTTTTGGATTATAATGCAACTGTAGATGAAAAACCATTTAAAGGTAGTGAGGGTAAAAATACTCAATTAACACTAGGAAAAGATTTATTTTTAAAAGGTTTTGATAAACAGTTAATCGGCGTTAAAAAAGATGATACAAAAATAGTTGAGGTTTCATTACCTGAAAATTTTCCAGAAAAAGAATTATCAAACAAAAAATCAAAATTCACTTGTAAAATTATTTCTGTAAAAAAACCAGAAGAAGTAAAAATTAATGATGACTTTGCAAAAAATTTAGGTGCTAAAGATCTAGAAGATTTAAAAAAATTAATTTCTAATCAAATAAATGAGGAATATAAAAATTCTTTAGATAGATTGTCTAAAAATCAGATTTTGAAAGAAATAGAAAAATTTAAAGTAGATGAAATACCTGATAATTTAATTGAAGAAGAAGTAAAAATTTTATCTCAAGGTATGTCAGAGGAGGATGCAAAAAAAAGCAGAAAAAATTTTGAAGAGGTTGCAAAAAAAAGAATTAAAACAGGTTTGATTTTAAATGAATTTGGTGAACAAAGTCAAATAAAAGTAACTGAACAAGAACTCCAAGCTGAAATACAAAAACAATTAAGAATGATGCCTGGGCAAGAAAAAATCGTAATGGATTTTTATCAAAAAAACCCTTCAGCTGTTGCTAGCTTAAGAGGCACTGTTTATGAAGAAAAAATAATTAATTTAATTAAAGAAAAGGCCAAACCAAATAAAAAAGAAATTTCTAAAAATGAAGCAGAAAAAATTTTAAAATCATCTCAAAATCAAGAAACTGATATGAATCCTAAAGATATAAAAGAAACTAAATCTTCATCAAAATCTAAATCATCTGTAAGCAATAATCCTAAAAAATCTTCAAAGACCAAGCCTTCAACAAAAAAAGTTAGCAAAAAGTAATCTGAAGTTGTATAAATAATTCGAATCAAATTTTATGAATAAAATTCCAGAGCATATGAATAATTTAGTACCAATGGTTGTAGAACAATCAAATAAAGGTGAGCGAGCTTATGATATTTATTCTAGACTTTTAAAAGAAAGAATAATTTTTTTAACTGGTCAAATTAATGATAATGTCGCTTCTTTAGTTACTGCACAACTTTTGTTCTTAGAAGCTGAAGATCCAAAAAAAGAAATTTATTTATATATTAATAGTCCAGGGGGATTAGTAACAGCCGGTCTTGGTATCTATGATACAATGCAATATGTTAAACCCGAAATTTCTACTTTATGTATAGGTCAAGCTGCCTCAATGGGATCATTCTTACTTGCTGCGGGAGCAAAAGGAAAAAGGTTTTCTTTACCTAACTCTAGAATAATGGTTCATCAACCATCAGCGGGTTTTCAAGGTCAAGCTACTGATATAGAAATACATGCTAAAGAGGTGCTTGCATTAAAAAAAAGATTAAATGAAATTTATTCTAAGCACACAGGTAAATCTGAAGATGAAATTAAAAGTGCTCTTGAAAGAGATAACTTTATGACTGGTGAAATGGCTAAATCTTTTGGTTTAATAGATGAAGTGGTAGAAAAAAGAAAATAATCCACTACATATTGATTACTGTAAATTTGTAACTTGAAAACAATGAGTCTCATATAATAAAGTATATAAACTGATTCGTTTTAAAAAAATATGACTACAAATAACAAAAATATTCTTTACTGCTCATTTTGTGGAAAAAGCCAACATGAAGTGCGAAAACTAATTGCAGGTCCAACAGTGTTCATATGTGATGAATGTGTTGAATTATGTATGGACATCATAAAAGAGGAAAACAAAGATACAATTGTTAAACATCAAGATGGGCTTCCGTCCCCTAAAGAAATTTGCACAGTCTTAGATGATTATGTAATAGGGCAGTCTCATGCAAAAAAAGTATTATCAGTTGCGGTACACAATCATTACAAAAGATTAAATTATGAAAATAAAACAAGTAAGAATGTTGAATTAGCAAAATCTAATATATTATTAGTAGGTCCCACTGGTTGTGGAAAAACGTTATTAGCACAAACACTTGCAAGAATTTTAGATGTTCCTTTTACTATGGCAGACGCTACAACTTTAACCGAAGCAGGATATGTTGGAGAAGATGTTGAAAATATAATTCTAAAATTACTTCAAGCAGCAGATTATAATGTTGAAAAAGCCCAAAGAGGAATCGTTTATATTGATGAAGTAGATAAAATAAGCAGAAAATCTGAAAACCCTTCGATAACAAGAGATGTATCAGGTGAAGGAGTGCAACAAGCTTTGTTAAAGATTATGGAGGGTACTATTGCGAGTGTTCCTCCTCAAGGTGGAAGAAAACATCCACAACAAGAGTTTTTACAAGTTGATACAACAAATATTTTATTTATTTGTGGTGGAGCGTTTGCTGGGCTAGATAAGATTATTTCTCAAAGAGATAAAGGCACTTCAATAGGATTTGGAGCAGATGTAAAAAATACTCAAGATAAAAAAACAGGTGAGTGGATGAAAAATTTAGAGCCAGAAGATTTATTAAAATATGGTTTAATTCCAGAATTTATTGGGAGATTACCAATGATTGCAACATTAGATGATTTAGATGAAAAATCTTTAATTAAAATTTTACAGGACCCAAAAAATTCTTTAACAAAGCAATATCAAGAATTGTTTAAACTTGATGGTGCAAAACTAATTTTTAAAGACAATGCGTTAAAAGAGATAGCTCAAAAGGCTATAAATAAAAAAACTGGAGCTAGAGGATTAAGATCAATTTTAGAGAATATTTTATTAAAAACAATGTATGATTTGCCAAGTCAAGACAATATAGAAGAGGTCATAGTTGACGCTTCTTCAGTAAAGGGTCAAACTCAACCAATTTTGGTTCATTCCAAAAACAATAAATCAAAAACTAGCAAAACATCAGCGGCTTAATAACTACTAAAAATCTATTGCAATATCAGATTTAATATCCATATTCTCCTTATGGATGTAAAAATCACGTTACCTTTATTGCCTCTAAGAGACATTGTTGTCTTCCCAAGTATGGTTATTCCTTTGTTTGTAGGAAGGGATAAATCAATCTCAGCTTTAAATGAAGTTATGAAAAAAGATAAGAAGATTATTTTAATAACGCAAAAAAATTCTGAAATAGATGATCCTAAGAAAACAGATGTATTTATGTACGGTTGTGAGGCTAATATTTTACAACTTTTAAAATTACCAGATGGCACAGTTAAAGTTTTGGTAGAGGGTATTAAAAGGGTAAAAGTTCTAGACTTTATAGACAATGAAAAATTTATCACATGCGAATATACATCTTATAATGATGTATTTAATAAAGATGAAGATTTATTTCCGTTAGCAACAACAGCTGTTAGAAGATTAGAGAAATTAGTTTCAATCAATAAAAAAATATCTAATGAAACCATTAATACAATTAAACAATTGAAGGAACCATCTCAGATTGCTGATAATATAGCCTCTCATATAACAGCGACAATATCAGAAAAGCAACAAATATTTGAAACATCTGATGTTAAGAAAAGATTAAATATCATTATAAAAATAATGGAAAATGAAACAAGTATAATTGGTGTTGAAAAAAGAATTAGAGGTAGGGTTAAAACACAAATGGAAAAAACTCAAAGAGAGTATTACTTGAATGAACAACTTAAAGCTATTCAAAAAGAGTTAGGAGAAATTGAGGAGGGTAAAGACGAAAACACAAGTCTTAATAAATCAATTTTAAAAGCCAAGATGCCTAAAGAAGTTGAAAAGAAATGTCTGCAAGAACTAAAAAAATTAAAAAATATGAGTCCTATGTCAGCTGAAGCTACAGTTGTAAGAAATTATCTTGACTGGATGATAGATTTACCTTGGCATAAAAAAACTGAAGTTGCTATAGATTTAACAAAAGCATTAAATGTTCTTGATAAAGATCATTTTGGTTTAGAAAAAGTTAAAGAGAGAATTATTGAATTTTTAGCTGTTCAAAAAAGAATGGATAAAATCAAAGGTCCAATTCTTTGTTTAGTTGGTCCTCCTGGTGTTGGAAAAACATCTTTAGGAAAATCAATTGCCAAAGCTACAAACAGAGAATTTGTAAGAATGTCTGTTGGCGGTATGAGAGATGAAGCGGAAATCAGAGGTCACAGAAGAACTTACATAGGTTCTCTCCCGGGAAAAATTATTCAAATGATGAAAAAAGCTGGAACAAAAAATCCATTAATTTTATTAGATGAAATAGACAAAATAGGAAATGATTATCGTGGTGATCCTTCGTCGGCTTTATTAGAAGCTTTGGATCCTGAGCAAAATACTAGTTTTAATGATCATTACTTAGAAGTAGATTATGATTTATCTGATGTAATGTTTGTAACTACTGCTAATACTTTAAATATTCTCCCTCCACTTTTAGATAGAATGGAAGTAATAAGATTAGCCGGTTATACAGAGGATGAAAAAATTAATATTGCTAATAAATTTTTACTACCAAAACAAATTAAAGATAATGGTGTTAAAGAAAAAGAAATGAAACTTGGAAAAGATATTATTCAAGAAGTAATTAGAAGCTATACTAAAGAGTCTGGTGTAAGAAATCTAGAAAGAGAAATTTCAAAGCTTGCAAGAAAAGTTGTAAAAAAGATTGTTGCAGGAGAACAAAAAGAAGTCGAAATTGATAACAAAAATCTTTCTGATTTCTTAGGAGTTGCTAAATATAAGTTTGGTGAACTTGAGGCTGATAATAAAATAGGGATTGTTACTGGTTTAGCCTGGACTGAGTATGGTGGAGAAATATTAAAAATAGAAACTGTTACAATGCCTGGAAAAGGAAGAATGCAAATTACAGGAAAATTAGGTGATGTGATGCAAGAGTCAGTTAAAGCAGCAAAATCTTTTGTTAGATCAAAATGTTTGGAATACGGAATTATTCCACCATTATTTGAAAAAAAAGATTTTCATATTCACGTTCCAGAGGGTGCCACTCCAAAAGATGGCCCATCGGCCGGTATAGGAATGGTTACTTCGATTGTTTCTTCATTAACAAATATTCCAGTGAGAAGAGATGTTGCAATGACTGGAGAAGTAACAATTACTGGACAAGTTTTACCAATCGGAGGTTTAAAGGAAAAATTATTAGCCGCCCATAGAGCTGGCATTAAGGAAGTAATAATTCCTAAAGAAAATGAAAAAGATTTAGTTGATATGCCAAAAAAAATTGTTGATGAAATAAAAATTACTCCAGTAGAATACGCTGATCAAGTTTTGAAGATAGCGTTAACTAAAGAGCTCAAAAGAACGGAATGGGCTGAGGTTGATTTAAGTAAAAATGACGAAAAATCTCAAGCTAGTATTCAATAATAATTAATTTACATTACACTTACCTTAATGTATTAGTACCGATATTTTGGGGCGGTTAGCTCAGTTGGTAGAGCATCTCGTTTACACCGAGGGGGTCAAAGGTTCGAGTCCTTTACTGCCCACCAAAATAAACAAAAGTGGGGGTGTAGCTCAGTTGGTTAGAGCGATCGCCTGTCACGCGATAGGTCGAGGGTTCGAGTCCCTTCACTCCCGCCACTTTTCTAATAAACTGTTGATAATTACTATCAGTTAACAGTAAAAATGTGACTTTTCTCCACTACAAGATGATGTAAAAGTTGTTATATAGACTCACATGTTTCCTGAATTTATAAAAGATTATCTTCCGATAATATTGTTTTTAATTATTGCGTTGGGTTTAAGCGTAGCTTTTGTTTTAATAAACTTTTTACTTGCTCCAAGAAATCCTGACCCAGAAAAATTATCAGCTTATGAATGTGGTTTTGAACCTTTTGAAGATTCAAGAATGGAGTTTGATGTTAGATTTTATTTAGTAGCAATACTTTTTATAATTTTTGACTTAGAAATAGCTTTCCTTTTTCCTTGGGCAATCTCTTTGGGAAATATTGGATTATTAGGTTTTGTATCAATGATGATTTTTTTATTTATTTTGACCATTGGTTTTATTTATGAATGGAAAAAAGGTGCATTAGACTGGGAATAGAATAAATTTCATGAATAATAAACTCGATCAAATACCAGATGAATTTAAAAAATTAGCTGAAGATTTTAGTAAGAACGGTTTCATTACTACGTCTTTAGATAATTTAATTAATTGGTCTAGAGCTGGTTCTTTGCATTGGATGACCTTTGGTCTTGCATGTTGTGCAGTTGAAATGATGCAGACAGCAATGCCCAGATATGACTTGGAAAGATTTGGTGCAGCTCCTAGAGGCTCACCACGTCAATCTGATGTTATGATAGTTGCTGGAACTTTAACTAATAAAATGGCACCAGCTTTAAGAAAAGTTTATGATCAAATGCCTGAGCCAAGATACGTAATATCTATGGGTAGTTGTGCAAATGGGGGAGGCTATTATCATTACTCGTACTCAGTAGTTAGAGGTTGTGATCGAATAGTTCCTGTAGATGTTTATGTTCCTGGATGCCCACCATCAGCTGAAGCTTTATTATATGGAATTCTTCAATTACAAAAAAAAATTAGAAACAAAGGTTCGATAAACCGATAAAAATGAATAACTTAACTGATCTTGAAAAAAAAATTAATTCAGAATTAACAACTAAGATAAATAAATCTGAAATTAAATATAATCAATTATATATTGAGATTGATAAGGAAGACTTATTAAATGTAATTCTATTTTTAAAAACAAATAAAGATGCAAAGTTTAGACAATTAATAGATATTACAGCTGTTGATTATCCTGAACAAACTCAAAGATTTAAGATGATTTATTTATTTTTAAGCCATGAATTTAATCAAAGAATAGTCTTGAGTTATTTTGTAAATGAAAACGAGGTAATAAATACTCTAACATCAATTTTTCCAGCTGCTAATTGGATGGAAAGAGAAGTTTTTGATATGTATGGTATAAATTTTAAAGATCACCCAGATTTAAGAAGAATTTTAACTGATTATGGCTTTGAAGGTCACCCATTAAGAAAAGATTTTCCATTAACTGGTCACACAGAAGTTAGATATAGCGAAGATGAAAAAAAAGTTATTAACGAACCAGTAAAACTTGAACAAAATTATAGAAATTTTGATTATGAAAGCCCGTGGAAAGGTACCAAATATATTCAAGATCAAACGGAAAATAATGACAAAAAAAATTAAAAATCTAAATTTGAATTTTGGTCCACAACATCCTGCCGCTCACGGAGTTTTAAGACTAATTCTTGAGTTAGATGGTGAAGTTGTAGAAAAAGCAGATCCACATATAGGTTTACTGCATCGAGGAACAGAAAAATTAATTGAAAACAAAACTTATATGCAAGCAGTACCTTATTTTGATAGGTTAGATTATGTTGCACCAATGAATCAAGAACATGCTTTTGCACTAGCTATAGAAAAGATTTTGAAGATAGATGTTCCAATCAGAGCTCAATACATCAGAGTTATATTTTGTGAAATAGGAAGAATATTAAGTCATATTTTAAATGTCACTACACAAGCCCTTGATGTGGGAGCTCTTACACCTTCACTTTGGGGATTTGAGGAAAGAGAAACATTGATGACTTTTTATGAAAGAGCCTCAGGATCAAGACTACACGCAAATTATTTTAGAGCTGGAGGTGTTCATCAAGATTTACCTGCTGGACTTGAGGAAGATATAGAAAAATTTTGTGAAACTTTTCCAAAAATACTTAATGATCTTGAAAATCTATTAACTGATAATAGAATTTTTAAACAAAGAAATGTTGATATAGGTGTTGTTACTAAAGAAGATGCATTAGACTACTCCTTTACTGGTGTCATGATTAGAGGCTCAGGTGTTCCGTGGGATTTAAGAAAATCACAACCTTATGAGTGTTATGATCAATTAGATTTTAAAATTCCAGTTGGTAAAAATGGAGATTGTTATGATCGATATTTATGTAGAATAGAAGAAATGAAAGAAAGTGTTTCAATTATTAAACAATGTTTATCTAAAATGGAAAAAGGACCAATCAAATCACAGGATGGAAAAATAAGTCCTCCTCCTAAAAAAGAGTTAAAACAATCTATGGAAGCATTAATTCATCACTTTAAATTATTCACTGAAGGTTACCGAGTTCCAAAAGATGAAATTTACACTTCAGTAGAAGCACCTAAAGGAGAGTTTGGTGTATACTTGATATCTGATGGATCAAGCAAGCCGTACAAATGTAAAATTAGAGCCCCAGGTTTTTCACACTTGCAGTCAATGGATTATTTAATAAAAGGACATATGTTAGCAGATGTTCCAGCTGTATTAGGTTCATTAGATATAGTTTTTGGAGAGGTTGATAGATGAGTTTAAAAAGACCTGCTAAAGATCAACCAGAAAATTTTGAGTTTAATTCCTCATCACTAGAAGCAGCAAAAGCTATGGTTGCAAAATATCCAGAGGGCAAACAACAAAGCGCAGTAATGGCATTACTTTATATTGCTCAAAAACAAAATAATAATTGGATACCTTTGGCTGCAATGAAGCACATCGCAAAATTTTTAGATATGCCTTATATAAAAGTTTATGAAGTGGCTACTTTTTATTCCATGTTTAATTTATCACCTGTAGGTAAATTTTTTGTTCAAGTTTGCACAACAACACCATGTATGATTAGAGGTGCAAACAAATTAGTTGAAGCATGTAAAGAAAAAATTGCTGAAAATGAGTCTGAACTTTCAAGTGATAAAAGTTGTTCTTGGATGGAAGTTGAATGTTTAGGTGCTTGTGTCAATGCCCCTATGATGCAAATCAATGATGATTATTTCGAAGATCTTGATAAAGAAAAAACTTTAAAAATATTAGATCAAATTTTAAAGGGCGAAACTCCTAAACCAGGATCATATAGAGGTCGTGTAAATAATGAACCTGAAAATAATAGAAAAACACTTATGGAATTAAAAAATGCTTAAAGATCAAGATAGAATTTTTCAAAATTTATATAATGATTTAGGATCAGATATTATCTCATCCCAAAAAAGAGGTGATTGGGTTAATACAAAAGATCTTACGGATAAAGGAAGAGATTGGATAATTAATGAAATTAAAGACTCTCAATTAAGAGGTAGAGGAGGTGCTGGTTTTCCAACAGGACTAAAATGGTCTTTTGCACCCAAAGAGGTTGGATCAAGGCCTCATTATTTGGTTATTAATGGTGATGAGTCGGAACCGGGCACTTGTAAAGATAGAGATATATTAAGATTTGAACCTCATAAATTAATTGAGGGATGTTTATTAGCTTCATATGCGGTTCAAGCTCATATTTGTTATATTTATATAAGAGGAGAATATTTTATTGATGGACAAAAACTACAGGCTGCAATTGACGAAGCTTATAAAAAAAATTTAATTGGTAAAAATGCAGCTGGGACCGGTTGGGATTTGGATATTTATATTCATTATGGTGCTGGAGCTTATATTTGCGGCGAGGAAACAGCCTTACTAGAAAGTATAGAAGGTAAAAAAGGGCAGCCAAGATTAAAACCACCTTTTCCTGCATTGATAGGACTTTACGGATGTCCAACAATAATAAATAATGTTGAAACTATAGCTGTAGTTCCAACAATTCTTAGAAGAGGTGGTAAATGGTTTGCCTCTTTAGGTAGAGAAAAAAATACAGGAACTAAGATTTTTTGCATATCTGGAAATGTAAATAATCCTTGTAACGTTGAAGAGGAAATGAATATATCTTTAAAGGAGCTTATTGAAGTTCATGCCGGTGGTGTAATTGGTGGTTGGGATAATTTACAGGCAGTAATTCCTGGTGGTTCATCTATGCCACTAATTCCTAAGGAAAAATGTGAAACGTTAACAATGGATTTTGACTCTTTAATGGCAGAGAAAAGTGGATTAGGTACAGCTGGTATAGTTGTAATTAATAAGGATCAAGACATTATCAAATGCATGGCAAGAATAGCAAGATTCTATAAACATGAAAGTTGCGGTCAGTGTACTCCATGTAGAGAAGGATCTGGTTGGATGTGGAGAATGCTTGAAAGAATGGCTAAAGGAGAAGCTTCAAAAGATGAAGTAGATATGCTTGGTGAAGTAACAAAACAAATTGAGGGTCATACTATTTGTGCTTTTGGAGAAGGATCATCTTGGCCAGTTCAAGGTTTATTAAGACATTTTAAAGATGAAATTAAAAAAAGGAATAAATTTGATCCAATAGTAAAAGAAAATAAAAATATTCCTTACTTAGTTGATCAACACTTATTAGATAAAAATGCTTAAATTAAAAGTAAATGATACTGAAGTTGAAGTTGAAGAGGGATTAACAGTTCTTCAAGCCTGTGAAAAAGCTGGAGTTGAAATTCCAAGATTCTGTTACCATGAAAAATTATCTATAGCTGGAAATTGTAGAATGTGTTTAGTAGAAATGGAAAAATCACCTAAACCAATAGCGTCATGCGCAATGCCTGCTGCTGATGGAATGGTTATTAAAACTAATACTCCAAAAATAGAACAATCAAGAAAAGGTGTAATGGAATTTTTATTAGCCAATCATCCTTTAGATTGCCCTGTTTGTGATCAAGGTGGTGAATGTGATCTTCAGGATCAATCAATGTATTATGGAATAGATAAATCACGATTTAAAGAAAACAAAAGATTTGTACCAGATAAAAATATGGGTCCACTTATTAAAACTCAGATGACTAGATGTATTCACTGCACAAGATGTGTGAGATTCGCTACTGAGGTTGCTGGAGTTCCTGAATTAGGAGCCATAGGAAGAGGTGAAGATATGCAAATTACAACCTACTTAGAACAATCTATTCAATCAGAACTTTCTGGAAATGTAATAGACCTTTGTCCAGTTGGAGCATTGACATCAAAACCTTATGTTTTTGAAGCGAGACCTTGGGAATTAAAAAAAACTGAAACAATTGACGTCATGGATGCTGTTGGCTCTAATATTAGAGTTGATACTTACGACTGGGAAGTAAAAAGAGTTTTACCAATTATTAATGAGGATATTAATGAAGAATGGATTTCTGATAAGACAAGATATGCATGTGATGGTTTGTTAAATCAAAGACTAGATGCTCCTTATATAAAATATAACAATAAATTTGAAAAAGCTTCATGGGACGAAGTTTATAAAATTATTAAATCAAAAATAAAAGATACAGATAAAAATAAGATAGCTGGTTTTGTAGGTGATCTTACCAATATGGAAACTAGTTTTATTTTTAAAGAATTTTTTGAAAGAACAATAGATACAAATAAATATGAGTCTAGATCTTCTAAAATTTTTATAGATAATTCTGTAAGAGAAAATTATTTATTTAACTCAACTATTAATGGAGTAGAAGAGGCTGACTTAATTTTATTAATTGGTACTAATCCAAGATTCGAAGCAACGATGGTTAATGCCAGAATTAGGAAAGCTTATTTAAATAATAATGTTAAGATAATTTCTTTAAATGATGTTGGAGATTTAACCTATCCATATAAATTTTTAGACGGAAAGACACAGACTATTAAAGATATTACAGAAAATAAAAATGAAGTATCTAAAAAGATTATAGACTCGAAAAAACCTATGATTATTTTAGGAGAGTCGTTTTTAAATACAAAGTCAGCAAATTATTTATTTTACTCTTTTAAAAATTTTTTATTAACAAATAATAAATTTTCTGATGATTGGAACCCTCTAAATATATTATCTATAGATGCCGCAACTGTTGGTAACTATGATTTAGACATTATTTATAAAGATGAAGATTTAATAAAAGAATTAAATGAAAATAAATTTGAATTAATTTATCTTCTTGGACAAGATAATTTAGATTTTAATAAAAAAAATGAATTTGTAATTTATCAAGGAAGTCATGGAGATAGAGGTGCTGAAGTTGCTGATATAATTCTTCCAGGAGCGGCATATACAGAACAATCAGCACATTTTACAAATTTGGAGGGAAAAATTCAAAAAGCTTTCAAAGCGTCATACCCACCCGGCGAAGCAAAAGAAGATTGGCAAATAATCAATGAATTAGCTGAAATGATGAATAATAGAAAACTTTTTAATGATAAGGATGAACTTGTGAGCAGCATGTTTAATTTTTTGAATCTTAAAAAAGAAAAACAAAAACCTTCTTCTATTCAAAAAATTAATCAAAATAATTTTGAAAATGAAGATTTAAAAATTGGATCTAAAAATTACTATTTTTCTAACGTTATAGCTCGTTCATCTAAAACAATGCTAGATTGTTATAATTCAAAGCTTGATATCAAACGAACAGGTACAGAAGGTTAATTAATGGATTATATTAACATTATTTTTCAAGAAGTTTATAAGATTTTATTTTTGCTTGTTCCTGTTTTAGTTTCTGTAGCTATGATTGTATGGTTAGATAGAAGAGTTTGGGCATTTGTTCAAAAAAGA
This sequence comes from uncultured Pelagibacteraceae bacterium, assembly GCA_902522895.1. GTDB lineage: Bacteria > Pseudomonadota > Alphaproteobacteria > Pelagibacterales > Pelagibacteraceae > Pelagibacter. The sequence continues at coordinate 18,214 of CABYXD010000001.1, read as the reverse complement.
CAAGGTCCTAATGTTGTTGGTCCATTTGGACTGCTTCAATCATTAGCTGATGCATTAAAATATATATTTAAAGAAATAATTATTCCTGCTAGTTCAAATAAAATAATTTTTATTCTTGCACCAATAATAACGATGACTTTAGCATTAATTGCTTGGGCTGTTATACCATTTAGTGAAAGTCAAGTTCTAGCAAATATTAATGTTGGGATTTTATATATTTTTGCAGTTTCATCTCTAGGAGTTTATGGAATTATTATGGGAGGCTGGGCATCGAATTCAAAATATCCTTTTTTAGGAGCAATAAGATCTGCTGCACAAATGGTTTCATATGAGGTTTCAATAGGAATTATTATAATTAATGTTTTACTTTGTGTAGGTTCATTAAATTTAAATGATATTGTCATAGCTCAAAAAAACATATGGTTTATAATTCCGTTATTTCCAATGTTTGTAATATTTTTTATTTCAGCTCTAGCTGAAACTAATAGACCTCCTTTTGATTTACCAGAAGCAGAAGCTGAATTAGTGGCTGGATACCAAACAGAATATTCAGGAATGATGTATGCCATGTTTTGGTTAGGTGAATATGCAAATATTTTATTAATGTGTGCTTTAGGGTCTATTTTATTTTTAGGTGGATGGCTATCTCCAATAGATTTATATCCATTTAATTTAATACCTGGTGCTATTTGGTTTATTTTTAAGATTTTATTATTATTTACTCTTTTTGCTCTAGTTAAAGCGATAGTCCCAAGATATAGATATGATCAATTAATGAGGCTTGGTTGGAAAATTTTTTTACCATTGTCCTTAATTTATGTTGTCTTAACTGCAAGCTATCTTTTTTATTTTAACCTTTTACCCACAATCTAAATGAAAATTACTAGATTTTTTAAAACTATCCTAATGACAGATTTTATAGGAGGTTTAATTATTGCTATTAAAGAACTATTCAAATCAAAAAAAACTATCAATTATCCTTTTGAAAAAGGCAAAATAAGTCCAAGATATAGAGGCGAGCATGCCTTACGTAGATATCCAAATGGCGAAGAAAGATGTATAGCTTGTAAATTGTGTGAAGCAGTTTGTCCTGCCCAAGCTATTACCATAGAGTCCACTGAGAGAAGTGATGGAAGTCGAAAAACAACAAGGTACGATATAGACATGATGAAATGTATTTATTGTGGTCTTTGTGAAGAATCTTGTCCAGTAGATGCTATTGTACAAGGTCCAAATTTTGAATTTTCTACAGAAACTAGAGAAGAACTTTATTACACTAAGGAAAAATTGTTGGATAATGGAGATAGATGGGAAAATGTATTAGCTGCTAATATAAAAGCTGATAACCCTTATAGATAGACCATGATGGCTCACGCAATTTTTTTTTATTTTTTTTCAACAATTGCAATTATTTCAGCAATAATGGTAACGGTTTCAAAAAATACTGTTCATTCAGTTTTTTTTTTAATTTTAGATTTTATAAGTATTTCGTGTTTGTTCATTATGATAGGTGCTGAGTTTCTAGGAATGATAATGCTAATTGTTTATGTTGGAGCTGTAGCAGTTTTATTTTTATTTGTAGTAATGATGTTAAATGTTGCTCAGCAAAAAAATCAGTGGTTTTTATCTTCACAAAGTTCTCGTCATATTCCTATTGGCTTGATTATAAGTACAATTATATTTTTTGAATTAATTATTGTTATTCGTGGTTGGAAATATAAACCTGAGTTATTTGAGAATATTGACTCAACATCATCATTTGAAGGAGTAAGCAATACTCATTCTCTAGGACAAATTCTATATACAGATTACATTCACGTCTTTCAAATAAGTGGAATGATTTTACTAGTAGCCATGATTGGTGCAATTGTTCTTACTTTCAGACAAAGAGAAGGAGTAAAAAAACAAAGCTATATCAAGCAAATTTCCCGTGAAAGATCAGAAGGCGTAGAGGTCTTAAATGTTGAAACCAAAAAAGGAGTTAGTGTAGATGATTGATATTGGATTAGGTCACTATCTAACTTTAAGTGCTATAATTTTCTCAATTGGAATAATTGGTATCTTTCTTAATAGAAAAAACATTATTGTTATATTAATGAGTATTGAGTTGATATTACTTGCTGTAAACATCAACTTAGTAGCTTTTTCTATTTATTTAGGTGATTTGGCGGGACAAGTCTTTACCTTGTTTATTCTTACTGTTGCAGCTGCAGAGGCAGCCATAGGTTTGGCAATTATAGTCGTGTATTTCAGAAACTCTGGAACAATACGAGTTGAAGAAATAAATAAGTTAAAAGGGTAATTATGGAACTATCAATTATATTTCTTCCACTTATTGCTTCAATTATATCTGGTTTTTTTGGAAAATTTATTGGGGACAGAAATTCTGAAATATTAACAAGTGTGCTTGTTTCAATTTCAGCACTTTTATCAATTTATATTCTTTATCAAGTAATTGTAAATCAATATGAAGAAAATATAGTTATAGCTACGTGGATAAGCTCGGGATCACTTGATGTAAACTGGTCGATGTTAATTGATCCATTATCAGCTGTAATGTTAGTAGTTGTAACCTCTGTATCTGCTTTAGTGCACATTTATTCAATTGGTTACATGTCTCATGATCCTCATAAGCCGAGATTTATGGCTTATTTATCCTTGTTTACATTTGCAATGTTGATGCTTGTAACTTCAGATAATTTTATTCAATTATTTTTTGGTTGGGAGGGTGTTGGTCTTTGTTCATATTTTCTGATTGGTTTCTGGTTTAAAAAAGAAAGTGCAAATGCTGCAGCCATAAAAGCTTTTGTTGTAAACAGAGTAGGTGACTTTGGTTTTGCTTTAGGAATTTTTTTAATTTTTTATTTATTTGGAACTGTTAATTACTCAGAAGTATTTCAACAAATTCCAACAGTTGAAAATAAAAATTTATCCTTTTTAGGTTTTAATGTTAAAGCAATAGATTTAGTTTGTTTACTTTTATTTGTTGGAGCAATGGGTAAATCTGCACAGATATTACTTCATACATGGCTACCTGATGCTATGGAAGGTCCGACACCAGTTTCTGCATTGATTCATGCAGCAACGATGGTAACAGCTGGAGTTTTTTTAGTGGTAAGATGTTCTCCAATTTATGAATATTCACCATTAATATTAAATTTTATAACTATTGTTGGAATGACTACTGCTTTCTTTGCGGCAACAGTGGCTCTAGTTCAAACAGATATAAAAAAAATAATTGCTTATTCTACGTGTAGCCAACTTGGTTATATGTTTTTTGCAGCTGGAGTAGGTGCTTACAATGTTGCTATGTTTCACTTATTTACTCACGCATTTTTCAAAGCTCTATTATTTTTAGGATCTGGTTCAGTAATCCACGCATTTAAAGATGAGCAAAATATAAATAACATGGGCGGCATATGGAAAAAGTTACCATATACATATGCTTTAATGATTATAGGAACACTTGCTTTAACAGGTTTTCCTTTTTTATCAGGATTTTATTCTAAAGATGCAATTATAGAATTTGCGTATTTAAGAGGAAATACTGTTGGTTATTATGCTGCTGGCATCGGAATAATTACAGCATTTTTAACATCTATTTATTCATGGAGATTAATTTTCAAAACTTTCCATGGAGAATATAATAATAAAGTTATCAAAATAGATGAAACACACGAGTCTCCTTTGGTAATGCTTTTTCCTTTATTTATACTTTCATTAGGAGCAGTTTTTGCTGGTTTTCTATTTAAAGGTCTATTTATTGGTCATGGTGATAATTTATTCTGGGCAGAGTCTATCAAGTTTTTAGAGCCTTTAAGTACCGAGCATCCTCCTTTATGGTTCTTACTTTTAACACCATGTTTAGTTTTATTATCTATTCCAATTGCTTATTACTTATTTGTCAAAAACAAAGAGCTACCTAATGCAATAGCATCGATGAATAAACCCCTATATAAATTTTTAGTTAACAAATGGTACTTCGATGAGTTGTATGATGTATTGTTTATTAAATCTTCAAAAAAACTAGGCTTATTTTTATGGAAATTCTGTGATGGAACTATAATCGATGGTTTTGGTCCTGATGGAATTTCTTCTTTCATAAAAAAATGTTCAATTAAAGCAACTAAATTTCAAAATGGTTTTATTTATCAATATGCATTTGTAATGTTGTTAGGTTTTTCTGCTTTACTAACCTTTTTAATAGTTAAATAATGAATTTTCCTATTCTTTCATCTTTAATATTATTGCCAACAATTGGTGCTTTATTTTTATTTTTTACTAAAGATAAAGAAGGAAATAATTTAACTGCTAAATACGTAGCTTTATTTACAACAGTTGTTAATTTTTTAATCTCAATTTACCTGTGGATTTCTTTTGACCAATCTACATCTAGTTTCCAATTTATAGAAGATAGAACATGGATTGAAGGGTTTATAAATTATAAAGTTGGAGTGGATGGTATTTCAATTTTATTTATTATATTAACCACATTTATAACTCCACTTTGTATTATATCAGTAAATAATTCTGTTAAAAATAGATTAAGAGATTTTTTAATTGCAATTCTAATCATGGAAAGCTTCATGATTGGTGTTTTTTGTGCACTTGATTTAGTAGTATTTTATTTATTTTTTGAAGCTGGATTAATCCCAATGTTTTTAATTATTGGTATTTGGGGAGGTTCAAGAAGAGTTTATTCAGCATTCAAATTCTTTTTATACACACTGTTAGGATCTGTTTTGATGTTGGTTGCAATAATTTCAATTTATTGGATTACAGGAACAACTGACGTGGTTCAATTATATGAAATTGGTATTGATATTAAATATCAAAATCTATTGTGGTTAGCATTTTTTAGTTCATTTGCTGTTAAAACACCTATGTGGCCAGTTCATACATGGTTACCCGATGCACACGTTGAGGCTCCCACTGCTGGATCTGTTTTGTTAGCTGCTATATTATTAAAGATGGCTGGATATGGATTTATAAGATTTTCTTTAGGTCTTTTCCCGATCGCATCTGAAGTATTTACACCATTAATTTACACCTTGAGTGTTATAGCAATCATATTTACTTCACTTATAGCTTTAATGCAGGAAGATATGAAAAAGTTAATTGCTTATTCATCAGTTGCGCATATGGGTTTTGTAACTTTAGGAATATTTACTTTGCAACAACAAGGAATTGAAGGAAGTATAATTCAAATGATTAGCCACGGATTAGTTTCAGCAGCATTATTTTTAACTGTTGGTGTAGTTTATGACAGAATGCATTCTAGATTGATAAGTACGTATGGTGGACTAGTTTCTGTAATTCCAAAATATTCAATATTGTTCATGTTATTTGCTTTGGCATCTCTGGGTTTACCCGGAACCAGTGGTTTTATTGGTGAGTTTTTAATATTAATGGGAGCTTTTAAAGATAATTTTTTAGTGGCTGTTATAGCAAGTATTGGGGTGATTTTAGGAGCTGCTTACATGTTGTGGCTCTATAAAAGAGTGGTATTTGGAAAATTAATAAATGAAGATCTTAAAAAAATTTTAGATTTAAATCGATCTGAATATTTCATTTTAAGTTGTTTAGCTGCACCAATCTTGTTTTTTGGTTTTTATCCTGATCCGTTAATCAACACTATTGAAGTTTCTGTTACTGATTTAATTAATATGCATAACACAAATATAGCTAGTAAATAATATGGAAAATTTAAATTTAGTATTACCTGAAATTTTTATCTCACTTTCAATAATGTTTTTACTTGTTTTGGGTGTGTTTAAAAAAGACGGTTCTAAAATTACTTTTAATTTGTCTTTGTTTGCAATTTTAATTACTACAACAATAACAATAAATGAAACTTTCTTAATAACTAGAGAAACTTTATTTAATGAAAGTGTTGTGATTGACAGCATGTCTTCACTAATGAAAATTATAACTTTAGTTGGAGGTTTTTTAGTTTTGATTATTTCATCAAGCTATTTAAAGACTTTTAAAATATATAATATAGAATACCCAATTCTTATTTTGAGTTCTATTCTAGGTATGATGGTGATGATTAGCTCAAATGATTTAATTGTTTTTTATATGGGTTTAGAATTACAATCATTAGCTCTTTATGTTCTAGCTACATATAATAGAGATCAATTAAAATCCTCTGAAGCTGGTTTAAAATATTTTGTTTTAAGCGCATTATCGTCAGGATTATTGTTGTATGGATGTTCATTGATATATGGTTTTTCTGGTTCAACTAATTTTGATATAATATCAAATCAACTAAATTCTGATGAATATGTTTTAACATTTGGAATTGTGTTTATCTTGGTTGGTTTAGCATTCAAAATTTCTGCAGTTCCATTTCATATGTGGGCACCTGATGTTTATGAGGGATCTCCAACAACTGTAACATTGTTTTTTACAATGGTGCCAAAAATAGCTGCTTTAACTGTATTTATAAGATTTTTGTATGTTCCTTTTTTAAATTTAATTGATCAATGGCAAATGATAATTGTTTTCTTATCAATTGCTTCGATGATTTTTGGAGCAGTTGCTGCAATAGGACAAACTAATATTAAAAGACTAATAGCTTACAGTTCTATTAGTCATATTGGTTATACATTAGCAGGACTAGCTACTGCATCAAATGAAGGAATACAAAGTTCAATAATCTATATTTCAATCTATGTTGTTATGAATTTAGCACTTTTTTCTTGTCTATTGATGCTAAGAAGAAAGGATCAATATTATGAGGATATTGATGATCTCTCAGGATTATCAAAAAACCATCCACTATTATCTTTATGTTTACTTGTAATACTATTTTCTTTAGCTGGTATCCCGCCTCTAGCTGGTTTCTTTGCAAAATTTTATGTTTTTAAAGCTGTATTAGAACAATCAATGTATTTTTTAGCTATAGTAGGATTGTTATCTACTGTAGTTGCTGCTTTTTATTATTTAAGAATTATAAAAATAATTTATTTTGATAAAGAAAAAGACGAATACGATACTGATCATAGCTTGTGGCTAAAATTTTCACTTACATTTTCAACAATATTAATTCTTTTATACTTCTTATTCCCAAGTCAGTTAATAGAAGTTGTTTCAAAAATTAATATTATTTAATGAAATTTAAAAAATTTAAATTTAAAAAAGTTAAAAGTACAAACAATACTGCGATACGAATTATTAAAGAAACTAAATATAACTTAGGTATGATTGTCGCTGAAAAACAATTAAATGGTAGAGGACAGTATGGAAAAAAATGGATATCAGCAAAAGGAAATTTATTTATCTCTTTTTTCAATGAACTAAACCAAACAAATCTATCGATTAACACTATAACAAAAATCAATTGTCTTTTAGTTAAAAAATTACTCTCATCATTTACAAGTAAAAAAATTTTATTTAAAAAACCAAACGACTTACTTATTGATAAAAAAAAAATTAGTGGGATTTTACAAGAAGTCATATTTGCAAGAGATAAAAAATTTTTAATTACTGGTATAGGGATAAATATCAAAAAAAATCCAATTATAAGGAATTATCCTACTACAAACTTGCAAGAGATAACTAAAAAAAGTATTAGTAAAATAAGTGTAGAAAATAAACTAAAACAACTTTTTGAAAAAAATTTATCTAAACTGTATATAATTAAATAATGTATATTCTAGGTGATATTGGTAATACGGAAACAAAATTATGTATTATTTCTAAAAATAATAAAATTTTAAAAAAAATTATTTTTTTATCAAAATCTGTAAACAACAAACAGCTTAATAGTTTATTTAGAAAAAATAAAATTCAATTAAATAAAATTGAAAAAATATTATTTTGCAGCGTTGTACCCAAAACATTTGCTATAATTAAAAAATTTTTATCAAAAAAAGTTAAATTAAAATGCTTTGAGGTTAAAAAATTAAACTTAAAATCACTTATAAAAATCAAAGTAGATTATAAACAAGTAGGCTCAGATAGAATTACGAATGCTATCAGCTTAATAAATAACAAAAATAATTTTATAATCTTAGATTTTGGAACAGCGACAACTTTCGATGTTCTAATTAAAAATACTTATTATGGAGGAATTATTGCACCTGGTGTGAGATTGTCTCTTAATACCTTGTTTGACAAAGCCACATTAATTCCAAAAATTGATTTAAAAAAAATTAATAAAGTCATCGGAAATAATACAATCACTGCTGTAAGATCAGGCTTTTTTTGGGGTTATGCAGGTTTAATTGACAATATTCTTAATTTAATTAAGAAAGAAACTAGAAAATCTTTTAAAGTAATTATTACTGGCGGATTTTCAAATTTATTTAAAAATTCAATTAAAACAAAAGCAATTTATAACCAAGATATAACAATTAAAGGCTTAATAAAGATTTCAAAATTAATAAAATAAAATGAAAGATGAACTATTATTTTGTCCTTTAGGTGGATCTGGTGAGATTGGAATGAACATGAATTTGTTTGCTTACGGTCAACCAGGTGAACATAAATGGATTATGGTTGATATAGGTGTAACGTTTGCAGATGATACCCTTCCTGGAATTGATTTAATCTATCCTGATCCTGGATTTATTGTAGATAAAAAAGAAAATCTTTTAGGTATTATTTTAACTCATGCACATGAAGATCATATAGGTGCTATAGCTCATTTATGGCCTCAATTAAAATGCCAGATATACGCAACACCATTTACAGCTATCTTAATAAAAGAAAAGTTTAAGGAGAAACATATTGATATCACAAAATATCTCAAAATAGTTCAACTTAATGGAACTGTAAATTTAGATCCATTCAAAATTGAATATATCACTTTAACTCATTCGATACTTGAACCTAATGGACTTAGAATTGAAACACCAGCTGGTGTAATTTTACATACTGGTGATTGGAAAATTGATCCTGAGCCTTTAATTGGTGATAAGATAAATTCTAATCGGCTTCAAGAGATAGGACGTGAAGGTGTTTTGGCCATGATTTGTGATTCAACAAATGTATTTAGCATTGGTAAAGCAGGTTCAGAATTAGATGTTAGAAAAAGTATGTTGAATATTATGAGTAGTTTAAAAAAAAGAATTATAATCGCATCTTTTGCTTCTAATGTTGCGAGACTTGAAACTGCTTTTTATTGCGCTGAAAAAACAGGAAGACAAATATCTCTAGTCGGAAGATCAATGCACAGAATATTTAAAGCGGCAAAACAATGTGGATATTTAAAAGACGTAATTGATCCAATTGATGCAAGAGAAGCAAAAAATATTTCTAGAGAAAAAATCGTTTATCTTTGCACAGGTAGTCAAGGAGAACCAATGGCTGCATTGATGAGGATTGCAAATTATACACATCCAGATGTTTTTATAGAAAAAGATGATGCAGTAATTTTTTCATCAAAAATTATTCCAGGAAATGAAAAAAAATTGTATAAACTGCACAATCAGTTAGTCAAAGAGGGTATTGAAGTTATATCTGAAGAAAATGAATTTGTTCATGTTTCAGGACATCCCAATAGAGAAGATCTTAAAGAAATGTATGAATGGGTTAAACCACAGTGCACTATTCCTGTTCATGGTGAACATAGACATATGATCGAGCACGTAAAGTTTGCAAATGAAATGAAAGTTCCAAATCCAGTTCAAGTAGAAAACGGCGATATCGTAAAATTATATCCTGGCAAACCACATGTTTTTGATAAAGCTCCTAGTGGTAGACTTTATCTAGACGGAAATATTAGCATAGATGAAGACTCTCAATCTATTAAAGATAGAAAAAATTTAAGTGCAAATGGATATATTGAAGCTACTATTTTAATTACGCCAAAAGGAAATATTCATAAATCACCTTTATTAACTTTTAGAGGTATTCCTATTGATGACACAGATGAATTCATTTATGGTTTAGAAGATGTGATTGAAGAAACTACAAAATCTTTTAAATTAGGGAGTAAAAAGCAAGAACATAATTTGATAGATGCTCTTAAAATAGCTTGTAGAAAATTTTCAAAAGAAAAAACAGGAAAAAAACCTGTTACTAACATTAATTTAGTTAAAATTTAATATGAGCCTCACAGGTTTAGCAATTATATACATCATGATTTGGTGGGTTATTTTTTTTGCAATCTTGCCAATTGATGTAAATAGGCAAAAAATTGGTGAAATTAGAGGTGAAGACCCTGGTTCTCCCGAAAATCCAAAAATGCTTAAAAAATTCATTTATTGTACTGGAATAACTACTATTATTTTCATTATAATTTATTTATTAATAAAATTTGATTACCTAAACTTAAGAAATATAATTACATAATATGTATTTAACCCAATCATTTATCCCTATTTTAAAAAATAATCCATCAGAAGCTAAAATAAAATCGCACCAACTAATGCTTAGAGTTGGAATGATAAAACAATCATCGGCGGGTATTTATTCATGGCTACCTTTAGGTTTAAAAGTGATGAAAAAAATTGAGCAGATTGTAAGAGAAGAGCAAAATAGAATTGAGGCTCAAGAAATTTTAATGCCAACCATTCAATCAAGTGAAATTTGGAAAGAAAGTGGACGTTATGATGATTATGGTGAAGAAATGCTTAGAATTAAAGATCGTCAAGACAGAGAGATGCTTTATGGTCCAACAAATGAAGAACTTGTTACAGATATTTTTAGAGCTTCAGTAAAATCTTATAAATCATTACCACAATTACTTTATCATATACAATGGAAGTTTAGAGATGAGGTAAGACCTAGATTTGGAATTATGAGATGTAGAGAATTTTATATGAAAGATGCTTATTCATTTGATGTTTCAGATGAGGAGGCCTTTTTTTCTTATAATAAATTTTTTTTATCATACTTAAGAACATTTAAGCGTTTAGATTTAACTGCAATACCAATGGCAGCCGACACAGGACCGATTGGAGGCAATCTTTCCCACGAATTTATTATCTTAGCTGATACTGGCGAAAGTAAAATTTTTGCAGACGAAAGAATATTTAAAGTTAATAGTGATGATACTAAACTTGAAAAGAAATCTTTAGAAGAATTAAGAAAAAAATATGAAAAATTTTATGCAGTTACAGATGAAAAATTTAATAAAAAAGAATTTGAGGAAAAAGTCACAAAAGAAAATAGATTAACTACTAAAGGCATTGAAGTTGGTCATATATTCTATTTTGGTGACAAATATTCTAAACCAATGGGTGCATCTGTAGACTTACCAGGTGGAAAAAAAGATTTTGTTAAGATGGGTTCATATGGAATTGGTGTTTCACGATTAGTTGGTGCAATAATAGAGGCTAAATATGATGATAGTAATGAAGTCATGAAATGGCCAATTTCTGTTGCACCGTATGATATTTCAATAATTCCTATGATTAGTAAAAATGATAATACAGCCTTAGAAAAAGCAAATAAGATTAATAGTGAACTTAATAAAAATAATATTGAAGCAATTATAGACGATACTGATGAAAATTTTTCTTCTAAAATAAAAAAAATGAACTTAATTGGAGCGCCATTTCAAATTATTATTGGTAAAAAAGGTGGGGATGATTTAGTAGAATTTAAAAGAACCGGTGATGAGTCTTTAGAATTAAAATTAGAAGATATCATTAAAATAATTAAAGAAGAAAAAGCAAAATATTGATTTCTACATTAGAAAAAGAAATAACGTTCAGATTTTTAAGAGCCAGAAAAAAAGATGGTTTTTTAAATGTTATTTCAATCTTTTCTTTTATTGGAATTAGCCTAGGTGTAGCAGTGTTAATAATTGTGATGTCTGTGATGAATGGTTTTAGGACTGAACTAATTAATAAAATTGTAGGTTTTAATTCACATATTACAGTCAAACCTTATGAACAACAAATTGATATAAAAGATATTAAAAATCGTAAATTAGAATTAATTTCAAATAATTTAATATTAAGTAATTCAAGTGAAGGTATTATTATTAGTGATCAAAATTCAAAAGGTATTATTTTAAGGGGTTATTTAGAAGAAGATTTTTCTAAACTTGAACTGATTAATAATCCAAATTTTATTGGTGAAAATAAAAAACTTAGAAAAAATTTTATATCCATTGGAAGGGAACTAAGTTTCAATTTTGACTTACAAATAGGAGACAACATTAGCATTATGTCGTCATCAGGAATAGAAACAATAATAGGAAACCTTCCTAAACAAAAAACTTTTATGGTTTCTTCAATTTTTGACAGTGGATTAGCCGATTTTGATAATAATATAATCTTTTTAAATTTAAAAACACTTGAAGAATTTTCTAATCTTAATGAAAAAGACCATAATTTAGAAATTTATCTTAAAGACCCAAAACAAATTGAAAACCAAAAAAAAATTGTTCAAGACATTTTTCCAAATCATTACGTATTTACTTGGGCAGATATGAATAAATCTTTATTTTCAGCATTGAAGGTAGAGAGAAATGTTATGTTTATAATCTTATCTTTGATAATAATTGTAGCTGCTTTCAATATTATTTCTGGTCTAACAATTTTAGTAAAAAATAAAACTAAAGATATCGCAATATTAAAATCAATAGGAGTATTAAATAATTCAATCATTAAAATATTTTTTTTAGTTGGAGTTATAATTGGAACATCAGCAACATTATTTGGAATATTACTTGGTGTTACTTTTTCAATCTACGTTGAAAATATAAGAGAGTTTATTAGCACAACTTTTAATTTAACTTTATTTCCAGAAGAGATTTATTTTTTGAGCAAAATGCCATCTGAAATAAATATTAGTTCAATTTTTTTGATAGCAATTTGTTCAATTTTTATCACAATTTTAGTTTCAATTTTTCCTGCAATGAAAGCTGCAAAATTAGATCCAATTAAATCATTAAAATATGAATAAAGTTATAGAATTATCAAATTTAACAAAAACTTTTATTGCCAAAAAAAATGTAAAAGTTTTAAAAAAGATTTCTTTTAAATTTAAGTCAGGAAAAATATATTCCTTAATGGGTCCATCTGGATCTGGAAAATCAACTTTGTTAAATCTTATTTCTTTAATCGATAGACCTTCATCTGGTTCAATAAAGTATCATAATAAACAAATTGATTTTAGTAAAAATAGAGAAAACGATTTGTTTAGAGCAAACAATATAGGTATTATCTATCAACAAGATAATCTTTTGCCTGATTTTACTGCACTTGAAAATGTTTATCTCCCAAGTTTAGCCGCTGGAAATAAAAAAGAAAATGCTGTGAATAAAGCTAAATATATACTTAAAACTGTTGGACTCGCTCATAGACTTGAGCATTATCCAAATGAACTTTCAGGTGGCGAAAAACAAAGAATTTCAATTGCAAGAGCATTAATTAATGAACCAAATATTATTCTTGCTGACGAACCTACAGGCAGTCTTGATAAAAAAACCTCAATAGAAATTTTTGCACTATTAAAAAAACAATTAAACCCAAAAAGATTAATAATATTTGCAACTCATAATAGATTTTTTGCTAATAAGTCAGATTGTTTATTGGAAATAATAGATGGTAATATAAAATCTATTAATGTCTGAGTCTGATTATAAAAATTTTAATCATCTAAAAATTCACTCACAATATTCAATTTGTGAAGGAGCTATCAAGATTGATGATTTAAAAGATATAACAAAAGACTTAAAAATAAAATCAATTGGATTGTGTGATACTGCTAATTTGTGTGGAGCAATCGAATTTTCTGAAAAATTATCTAAAGTAGGTACTCAACCTATAATTGGGACACAAATCAATTTTAAATTTGAGGATACCATCGGCTTGTTACCGTTATTTGCCCTAGATGAAGTTGGCTACAAAAAAATAATTGAATTATCTTCTAAATCTTATTTAGACATAGATAAAGATGAAAGATCGGAGCCTTATTTAAATATTGATGATTTATTTAAATTAGATAATTCTGGTATTTCAATTTTTTCAGGTACCGTTTTTGGTTTATTTGGAAAGTTATTTGATAAAGCTAAATTTTCAGAAATAACCAAACTGTATACAATGCTTAACAAGAGTTTTAATGATAGATTTTACATAGAAATACAGAGACACAATGATCATAATGAAAAGAGTTTTGAAAATTTTAACTTAGACCAATCAAATAATCTTAAAATTCCATTAATTGCTACAAATGAAGTTTTTTATTTAACAAAAGATATGTATGAAGCTCATGATACACTGATATGCATTGGTAACAAAACTTATATTAATGAAAAAAATAGAATTAAATATAGTCCTGAGCATTATTTAAAGAGTGATAAGGAAATGTCAGAATTATTTTCTGATATTCCAGAAGCATTAGAAAATAATTATAATTTTTCTATTAGATGTAGTTTCAGACCACTTTTTTCAAAACCAATTTTACCAAATATAAGCTCATCACAAGATGGTAATGCCAGTGATATTATTAAAAAAGACTCCCTTAATGGTTTAAAAGAAAAATTTATTAAATTTTTTGATTTAAAACAAAATGAAATAGAAAATAATGAAAAGTTTTTGACCTATAAAGACAGACTAGATCATGAATTAGAAATTATTATTAAAATGGACTATTCAAGTTATTTTTTAATTGTTTCTGACTACATCAAATGGGCAAAAAATAATGATATACCAGTCGGACCAGGAAGAGGATCTGGTGCAGGCTCACTTGTTGCCTGGTGTTTATCTATAACAGATGTTGATCCAATTAAATACAATCTAATTTTTGAACGTTTTTTAAATCCAGATAGAATTTCAATGCCAGATTTTGATATTGACTTTTGTGAGGAAAAAAGAGATTTGGTTTTCGAATATTTAACTCAAAAATATAAAAATAGTGTTGCTCATATAATTACATTTGGAAAATTAAAAGCAAGAATGGTTATTAGAGATGTTGGTAGAGTACTAGGTCTTGCTTATGGTTTTGTTGATAGTATTTCAAAAATGATTCCATTTGATCCTTCAAGACCTCAAACTTTATCTGAATGCATTGCTAGTGAGCCTAGATTACAAAAGCTCATAAATGAAGACCCTAGGGTTAAAAAACTTACAACTCTTTCATTAAAATTAGAAGGACTTAACAGAAATGTTGCAACACATGCTGCAGGAGTGGTTATTGCTGATAAGAAATTAACTGACGTGGTTCCATTATATAAAGATGTATCAGCAAATTTACTATTACCTTCGACTCAATTTGATATGTACTCTGCTGAAAATGCAGGATTAGTTAAGTTTGATTTTTTAGGTTTAAAAACTTTAACTGTTATTAATAATACTCAAAAATTAATTAGAAAAAAAAATAAGAATTTTAATATTGAAAATATAAGTTTTGAAGATCAAAAAGTTTTTGAATTAATGTCTTCAGGTAAAACAGTTGGCTTATTTCAAATTGAAAGTGCAGGAATGAAAGATGCTCTTACTCATATGAGACCAAACCATATTGAGGATATTATTGCACTAGTTGCTTTATACAGGCCAGGCCCAATGAGCAATATTCCAGTTTATAATGATTGTAAACATGGAAGAAGAATACCTGATTATTTACATCCATTATTAGAAGATATTTTAAAACCAACGTATGGTGTGATTATTTATCAAGAACAAGTTATGCAAATTGCTCAAAAATTATCAGGTTTTACTGCTGGTCAAGCAGATTTATTAAGAAGAGCAATGGGTAAAAAAAAGAGAGCTGAATTAGAAAAACAAAAACAAAACTTTATTGCAGGCGCTGTTAATAACGGAATTAGTAAAGATGTTGCTGCAGGTATTTTTTTAAAAATTGAACCTTTTGCAGAATATGGGTTTAACAAAAGTCATGCAGCAGCTTACGCTATAATATCTTATCAAACAGCATTTTTGAAAACTTATTATCCTAAAGAATTTATTGCAGCTTCAATGACAATGGATATTTCTAATCAAAATAAATTAAGTGAGTTTTATGAAGATTTAAAAAGATTTGATGTTGAGGTAATAAGACCTGATATTAATGAATGTTATGCTGATTTTAAAACCGAAAATGATAAATTTTATTATGCATTAGGTGGTATTAAAGCCGTTGGATCTGAGGCTATATCCAACATTGTTAAAGAAAGATTAAATAATGGAAAATTTTTATCAATTAATGATTTTATTAAAAGAGTAAATCCAAAAGATATAAATAAATTACAGTTGGAAGGTCTAGTTAAGGCTGGTGCTTTTGATAAATTAAATAACAGCAGACAATCTATATTTAATTCAATTCCAAATATGATTACTAAATCTAAAAATGACTTTGATAATAAAAATGCTAATCAAATTGATTTATTTGGTGATAATAAAGAAAATGAAACTGATATTATTAATAATATTAAAGATTGGGAGTTTGAGGAAAGATTATCAAAAGAATTTGAAGCAGTAGGTTTTTTTATTTCAGACCACCCCCTTAGTCAATTTAAAGAAATTTTTCAAGATTATAAGATTATGGATTATCAAAAATTTTATTCTGAAGATGAAATTAAAGAAAACAATATTGCCGCAACATTATTAAAAGTTCAAGAAAGAAAAACTGCAAAAGGTAATTCTTATGCAGTTTTAAAACTTACTGATTTAAGTAGTGTTTTCGAGTTATTTATTTTTTCTGATGTTTTAGAACTCAATAGGGATATCTTAAGAGAAGGCTCATCATTAATATTAACATTAAATAAATCTATTTCTTCAGATGAGGAAAAAATTAAAAGAATTAATGTTCGAAAAATTGCATCTTTGAAAGATCTATTTAATGGATCCATTAAAGAAATTACTTTAAATCTCACATCAAAAGAACAACTAAAAATAATACAGAATTTTTTAGTAGAGAAGGGCGATACTTTAGTTCATATAAATTTTCAACAGAGTACAGAAACTCATAAATTTAGTCTTAAATCATTAAGAAATGTTGATAGAAAGTCTATAAACATCTTAAGAAGTAAAGAAATAAGCTTAAATATTCATTAATTTTTCCTTGTTAAATCTAAAATTTGTTAGTAAATAGCTGGTTAAATTAACTAATACGCACACAGTTTTTGGTTTTATACCTCCTGTCCTTAAATGGTAATTACTGTGGTGGCTTAACAGGGAATAAATATGAAAATACCAAACATCACGATCCAACAACTATTAGAAGCAGGCGTCCATTTAGGACATAAAACCTTAAGATGGAATCCAAAAATGAAAAAATATATTTTTGGAAAAAGAGACTCAATACACATTCTAGATTTAACACAGACCTTAGAATTAACTAAAGTAGCACTTCAAAAAATATATGAAACGATTTCAAATAATGGAAAGATCCTATTTGTTTCTACAAAAAAACAAGCATCAGAAGCAATAGCAGAAGTTGCAAAAGAAACAGATCAATATTTTGTTAATTATAGATGGTTAGGTGGAATGTTAACTAATTGGGGTACAATTTCAGGCTCAATAAAAAAAATGAAAAAATATGAAGCAGATCTTGTTGCTGAAAATAGAGGTTTTACTAAAAAAGAACTTTTAAAAATGAGTGTTAAAAAAGATAAGTTACAAAGATCTCTTGGAGGTATTGCTGATATGAAGAAAACTCCTGACTTAGTATTTATTATAGATACTAATTACGAGTCTTTAGCAATTCAAGAGTCCGTAAAATTAGGGATACCTATTATTGCTATTTTAGATAGCAATTCAAATCCAGACGGAATTGATTTTCCAATTCCTGGAAATGATGATGCTAGAAGGGCTATAGATCTTTATTGCAATCTAATTAAAGAAACAATTAACTCTGCAAAGAAATCTGCACCTAAAGAGAATAAAAAAGAAGATAATAAAAAAGAAGAAAAATCATCTAAAACAATTCAAGAACTGGATAGAGAAAAATTAGAAAGTAAATTTTCTAAGGATAAAAAGGAGACCTTGAATTAATGAGTGATATTGAAAAAGTCAAAAAACTTCGAGAAGCAACTGGTGCTGGTTTTAAAGATTGCAATATAGCAATTAAAGAGTCAAATGGAGATTTAGATAAAGCAATAGAAATTCTTAGAGTAAAAGGTATTTCGAAAGCTTCTAAAAAAATGTCAAGAGATGCAAAAGAAGGTGTAATAGCTGTAAGTGGTGATAATAAAAAAACATCTTTAATTGAAGTAAATTGCGAAACTGACTTTGTTGCTAAAAATGATGATTTTGTAAATTTTGTTAAAGAATTAAGTGAACTAAATAACAATGTAAATTCCGACATTGAAAAA